>CAYPJK010000082.1:0-9025 GCA_964411025.1 uncultured Nevskia sp. | reverse complement strand
GCGCAGGTCGAAGGGCCGGATGCCGGCAGCATCGCCGCGCCGTTGTCAGCCAATGCCAGCGTCATCGCGCCGGCCCTCGACACGACCGCCGTGCTGCGCTTCCGGCTGACCGCGACCGATAACGACGGCGGCAGCGGCAGCGCCGACGTCGCGGTCACCGTCAATGCCCGCAGCGGCGATTTCATTCCGGACCCGGTGCGCTTCACGCCGGTCAGCGGCGTCGAGCCGGACAGCGAGCAGACCAGCAACGAGGTCATCGTCAGCGGCATCGACCGGTTCGCGAACCTGCGCGTCGTGAACGGCAGCTACAACATCAACGGCGGCGCGTTCACGACCGAGCCGACGCAGGTGTTCGGCGGCGAGCGCATCCGCCTGCGCACGCGGGCCTCGGCGCGATTCTCGACCACCATCGCGGCCACGCTCGACTTGAGCGGCAGCACCGCCGATTTCGAAGTGCGGACCCGGGACGGCAACACCGTGCCCTCGCCGTTCGGCTTCGCCGACACGCGCGATGCCGAACCGGGCGCCACCGTGACCTCCGACAGCACGGTCATCACCGGCCTGGAATCGCCGGCGCCGGTCAGCGTCAGCGGCGGCCGCTATTCGATCAACGGCGGGCCGTTCACGAGCGCAGCCGGCAGCATCGCCAACCTCGACGTCGTCCGCGTGCAGCAGACCGCGTCGACCGGCTTCGCGACGACCACAGTCGCCACGCTGACGATCGGCGGCGTCGCCGGCAGCTACCGGGTGACCACGCGCGCAGCCGACACCACGCCGGATGCGTTCGCGTTCGCCGCCGTCACCGATGCCGCACCGGGCGCCACGGTGAACTCGGAGGCGGTGACGATCAGCGGGATCGAAGCGCCGGCCGCGATCACCGCCAGCGGCGGCCGCTATGCGATCAACGGCGGCGCGTTCACCGACGCGCTGGTCGGCACCGTCAGCAACGGCGACCGCGTGCAGGTGCAGGTGGTCGCGGCGACACAGCCGACGGAAACACGGGTGGCGACGCTGACGATCGGCGGCGTCGCCGCCGACTTCCGGGTGACGACCGCTTCCGCCCGCGACACGACCCCCGATGCGTTCAGCTTCCCGACCGTCACCGGCGCGCCGCTGAACACGCCGACCGTATCGGCGCCGATCAGCGTTGCCGGCATCAACGCGCCGGCGCCGGTCAGCATTCGCGGCGGGCTGTATTCGGTGAATGGCGCGGCGTTCGTCAGCAGCGCCGGGCTCGTCAATGCCAGCGACGCGGTGCGCGTGCAGGTGACCAGCGCGACGACCGCGGCCACCCGCACGGCGGCGACCTTGACGATCGGCGGCGTCAGCGGCGAGTTCGCCGTCGTCACCGCCGATGCCGACGGCAATCCGGGCGCGTTCAGCTTCCCGCCGGTCGACGGTGCCGAGCCGGGCTCGCTGCAGACCTCGGCGGCAATCACGGTGTCCGGCATCGACGGCAGCGCGCCGATCAGCGTCGTCGGTGGCGAATACGCGATCGACAACGGTGCGTTCACGACGAACCGCGGCACGGTCGGCAATGGCGCCCGCGTCCGCGTGCGCCAGCGCGCCGCCGCCGCGTTCGCGACCCCGGCGAGCGCGACCCTGACCATCGGCGCGCAGAGCGCCGCGGTCACGGTGACCGCCCGCGCCGGCGATGCCGTGTCCGACGCGTTCGCGTTCCCTGCGGTCGCCAACGCCGAGCCGGGCGCGCTGACGACCTCGGCAGCGATCACCGTCAGCGGCATCGAAGTGCCGGTGACGATCACTGTCCGCGACGGCCTGTACGCGATCAATGACGGCGCGTTCACCGGCGACGCCGGCATCGTCGTCAGCGGCGACCGCGTGCGCGTGCAGACCACGGCGGCGGCGACGCTCGGCACGGCGCGCAGCGCGGTGCTTGCAATCGGCGATGTCAGCGCCGCCTTCACCGTCACCACGCGCGGCGCCGACCTCACGCCGAACGGCTTCAGCTTCGCCGCCGTCACCGACGTCGAACCCGGCGCGGTCGTGCGCTCCGGCACCATCGTCGTCGCCGGCATCGAAGCGGCAAGCCCGATCAGCATCGTCAACGGCCAATACGCGATCAATGGCGGCGCGTTTACCGCCGCACCGGGCAGCGTCGTCAACGGCGACCGCGTGCGCGTGCGTCAGCAGGCGGCAACCGGCTTCGCGGTGACCACGGTCGCGACCCTGACGATCGGCGGTGTGGCCGGCGATTTCGCGGTGACGACGCGCGACGCCGATCGCGCGCCGGATGCCTACACGTTCGCGCCAGTCACCGGTGCCGAGCCCGGCGCGGCGGTGGTGTCGGCCGCGCAGACGATCACCGGGCTCGAGGCGGACGCCCCGATCACCGTCGATGGCGGCCGCTATGCGCTGAACGACGGCGCGTTCACCGCCGTCGCCGGCCGCATCGCGAACGGCGACCGCGTGCGCGTCGAACGGCTGGCGAGCAGCGGCTTCGGCGCGACCGTGACGGCGACGGTGACGATCGGCGGCGTGCCGGCCGCATTCGCGGTGACGACGCGCGCCGCCGACACCTCGCCCGATCCGTTCGCGTTCACTGCCCGCGACGACACGGCGCTGCTGGCTGAACAGATCTCCGAGACGATCGTTGTCAGCGGCATCGAAACCGCCGTGCCGATCGCCGTCGACAACGGCGCCTATGCGATCAACGACGGCCCATTCGTGACGCCGCTCGGCATCGTGCAGCCGGGCGACCGCGTGCGCCTGCGCCACGTCAGCGCCAACCGGCCGGGCACCGCGACGATCACGACACTGACGATCGCCGATCGCAGCGCCGCGTTCCGCAGCACGACCGCGGCTGCCGTCGTCGATCCCGGCCCAGGCCCCGGACCGAGCCCCGGACCGGCACCCGCGAGCGGTGGCGGCGGCGGGGTCTTCGCGCCGCTCGGGCTCGCCGTGCTGCTGGGCCTCCGCCGCCGAATGAGGATGCGCACGCGATGAATCCGATCCCGCGCCGGCTTGCGGCGCTCACGGCGGCGCTGTCGGCAGCCGCGATGCTGGCCGGCTGCGGCCGCGACGACGGCCGCATCGCCGAGCCGCCGCCGGTGCTGCCGACCTACGCCGGCACCGTCGTCAGCGGCTTCACCATCGGCGCCGGCTCGGTGCAGGTCGCCAGCAACGGCACATTCCCGCGCAGCCGCGTGCTGCCGGCCGATGGCCGCTTCCGCGCCCCGCTCGCCGGCCTGACGGCGCCGTATCTGATCGTCGCCGACCCGCGCCCGGATGCGAGCACGGCCGCCACCGATGCGCTGGCGGTGACGCGCGCCAGCAGCGGCACGATCAACGTCACGCCGCTGACCCGGCTCGTGGCGCTGGAGCTGATCCGGCAGGAACCGCTGAGCTACTTCAGCCGGCTGCTGACCGATGCCGGCATTCCGGAGGACGCGCGCATCGCCGATTTCTCGCCGTTCACCGACACTGCGGTCGCCGCCGCGCAGGCCAATGTCGTGCGGCTGCTGCGGCAGGAGCTCGGCATCGTCGTGCCGGCGTCGGTCGCAACTGGCGACTGGGTGACGACGCCGTTCACCGCCGCGCCCGGCGATCCGATGTACGACACGCTGACCGCGTTCGCGGCGCGCTACGCGCAGGACGAGTTCGTGCCGGACAGCTACCCGCGCAACCGCGTCGCCGAGCTGGCGCGCTGTGCCCGCGAGCAGATCGCGATCGCGATCGGCGATGACCGCTATGCGCTGTGCCCGGTCAGCCGCGACGCCTTGCCCGATCCGGACGACCCGGACACGCTCGTGTTCCGGCTGTTCGATGCGCGCGGCAACACGCTGAGCCTGCGGCTGCGCGACAACGCGGTGACCGCCGTGGAACTGCGCCGCGCGCCGCTGCCGCCGTATCGCTGCGCGGGCAGCGCCTGCAGCGGCATCACCGTCGGCGGCGAACTTGGCGATCGCACCCGGCCGCTGGTGTTCGCCGGCACCGTGCTGAGCGCTGACGACGGCAGCCGCGCCGTGCTCGATGGCACCGCGATTGGCGGCGTGCCCGGCCGGCCGGCGATCAACTGCGACGATGTCGACGGCCTGCCGCTGTTCGTCACCGCCGCCGACGGCAGCGCCACGGCCCAGTGCGCCGCCGCCGACGTGCGCTTCGAAGCGGTGGCGAGCAGCCGCTACGTCTACCGCGCGCTGCCCGATGGCGTGGTACCGGAAGTGCGGGTCGACGGCGACCGGCTGCTGAGCATCACGCTGTTCGAACAGGACGCGGACGACCTCGCGCTGCGGCCGCTGTTCGAGTGCAGCGGCGATGGCTGCAACGACGCGACGCTCGGCGCGTTCAGCGCCGTCGACACGACGGCGGTGGAACGCACGCTGAGCCTGCGCGGCACGGTGCTGGCGAGCCTCGGCGGCGGCACGCCGGTGACCCTCGACGGCGAGATCCGGCTCGGCAACCGCATCGACCGCGTGCCGCCGGACTGCCGCGCATTCCCGGCCTCGCAGACGCTGCGCGTGCAGGTCGGCGACGAGGCCGACCGCTGGGACCTCTGCCCGCCGTACGACGTCAACGAAGGCACGGTCAGCGGCTTCGTGATCCGCCGGTCGAACATCGGCCAGTTCCCCGGCGCGGTGCTCGGCGACTACGTGTTCGCGTTCGCGAACAACCAGCCGCGCAGCGAATCGCAGTTGTTTCTCGTCACCGACCCGAACGGCGTCGTCCGCCGGCTGGAATACCGGCGCTCGACCGAAAGCTTCGCCTGCACCGATGCGGCCTGCCTGTCGGCGGTGACCGTCGGCGCGCCGGATGCGCAGACCGCGCGGGTAGTGACGATTGCGCCGGTGACGGTGCCGGAAGTGCGGCTTGGCGATCGCCCCGGCGACCGCGCGGTGCGGCTCGAAGGCCAGTTGCTGACCGCGCCGGAACGGAGCTTCGTCGAATGAGCGCGCCGGCTTCGCCGCCATTGCCGCCGCGCCGGCCAGGCCCGGCGGCGGCTCGGTTCGCGCTGGTGCCGTTGCTGGCCCCGTTACTGACCCCGTCGCTGGCACTGCCGCTGGCACTGGCGCTGTTCGCGGCAAACGCAGCAGCCGATGACGCGACCACCGCGAGCCACACGAATGAAGGCGCGGCGAGCGCCACGGCGGACGGCACGGCGAGCAGCTCGGTCGGCGGCACGGCCGTTGGCACGGCTGGGGGTTCGGGCACGATCGAACTCGGGCCGGTCGACGTGAAGGGCGAGCGGCCGGCGGTGTCGGTCGGGCCGCTGCCGGGGCTGAACCTGACGCGCGACCAGGTGCCGAGCGCGATACAGAGCGTCACCGCCGAGGAACTGCGCGCGGCGCATTCGCTGGGCATCGCCGACTTCTTCAACACCCGCCTGCAGTCGGTCAACGTCAACGACTACCAGGGCAATCCGTTCCAGGTCGATGTCAGCTTCCGCGGCTTCACCGCCGGGCCGCAGCTCGGCACGCCGCAGGGGCTGTCGGTGTTCTTCGACGGCGTCCGCGTCAACGAGCCGTTCGGCGATATCGTCAACTGGGACCTGCTGCCGACCAACGCGATCGAGCGCATCGACGTCTTTCCCGGCTCCAATCCGGTGTTCGGGCTGAACACGCTCGGCGGCGCGATCAGCCTGCGCTCGAAGTCGGGCTTCAACAGCGCAGGCGTCGAAGCCGATGCCCTCGTCGGCTCATTCGGCCGCCGGCAGGCGCAGGTGGCGGCCGGCATCGCCGATCAGCGGCTCGCCGGCTTCGGCGCGTTCCACTACTTCGACGAGGATGGCTGGCGCGACAACTCGCCGAGCCGGCTCGTGCAGGGCTTCGGCCGGGTCGATTACCGGCTCGACGCCGGCACCGTCACCGCCAGCGCGCTGGTGTCCGGCAATCGCCTGATCGGCAACGGGCTGGTGCCGGTGGAACTGCTCCGCGAGGACCGCAGCGCGGTGTTCACCTCGCCCGACGAAACCCGCAACCGCGCGTCGCAGATCAACCTGTCCGGGCTGTTCGACCTGACCGAGCGCAGCAATCTGAGCGTGCAGGGCTATCGCCGCGACAGCCGCCGGCGCAGCATCAACGGCGACGCCTACGACGACTTCGACGAGTTCTTCTTCAACGGCAATCAGGCAAACCGGGTGATCACCAACCCGGACGACGAGATCTGCCGCTACGCCGACACCGATGGCGACGGGCTGCGCGACACGCGCCCCGATGGCACGGTGCAGGCGCCGCTGAACGACCCGTTCCTCGAAGGCAACTGCAGCAACGTGCGCCGGCTCGGCACAGCCCGCAACGGCGCCTACGGCCGCAACCCGGAAACCGGCGTCACCGGCACGGCGTCCGGCGTCGTCGACGGCACGCCGAACGGGGTCTACACGCGCACCCGCATCGGCCAGCTCAGCTACGGCGGCGCGCTGCAATGGAACCTGAATCACGAGGATCACAAGCTGCTCGTCGGCGCCGCATACGACGACAGCCGGGCGCGCTACGGGGCGACGCAGCAACTGGCGCTGATCGACGCCGAACGGCGGGTTTACGTCGACCCCGACAACATCGATCCGCTGTACTTCGCCGCCGCCACGCCGCTGACGATCAACGCGTTCACCGGCACCTCGCGCACCTGGAGCGTCTACTTCAGCGAAACCTACAGCGCGCGCGACAACCTGTTCGTCACGCTGTCGGCCCGCTACAACGTCAACAAGGTCGACAACCGGGTGACCGCGCGCGTCGGCGAAGGCATCCACGAGGTGCTGAACCGCGAGCCGACGTTCATCCTCTGCCCGAGCAACGATCTGGCCTCGTGCCCGGACACGCTCGGACCGATCGTCATCAACAACCTTGCGCTGGAAGTGCAGGACGTCACCCGCGAGCGCTTCGGGTTCTATTCGTTCAATCCGTCGCTGGGGCTGAACTGGCTGCCGCTGCCGAACGTCAACCTGTACGCCAACGTCAGCCGCGGCGCGCGGGCGCCGTCGGTGATCGAGCTGGGCTGCGCGTACGACGGCACGCCGGTCGTCGTCACCGACGGCTTCATCGATCCGGACACCGGCGTGTTCGTGCCGCCGCAGACCCGCCCACGCAGCCAGGTCGGCCCGACCTGCGCGCTGCCGACGGCGCTGTCCGGTGACCCGTACCTGCCGCAGATCCGCTCGCTGTCGGCGGAAGTCGGGGCCCGCGGCAACGTCGCCGGTTTCGCCGGCAGCCGCTGGGAATGGAATGCCAGCGTGTTCCGCACCGACCTGAAGGACGACATCTACTTCGCCGGTGCGTCGCCGACGCGCAGCTACTTCGACACCATCGACAAGACCCGCCGCGAGGGCTTCGAGGTGGGCGTCAAGGGCAGCGCCGGGCCGTTCGACCTGCGCCTCGGCTACACGCTGACCTCGGCGACGTTCGAGTCGGAGTTCTACGTCTTGAGCCCGAGCAATTCGAGCGCGGACTTCAACCAGAACTCGGTGCCGGGCAACGTGCTGTCGCCGACCGCCAACGCCAACCGCGGCCGCGGCACGTTCCGGTCGATCCGCATCGACCCGGGCGCGCTGATGCCGGGGGTGCCGCTGCACAACCTGACCGCCGGCATCGACTGGCGGCCGCTGCCCGCGGTCAAGCTGGGCTTGAGCGCGATCGCGCATTCGCGCTCGTTCGTCCGCGGCAACGAGAACAACGCCCACCAGCCCGAAGGCACCGACCAGATCACCGACGGCTTCGGCCCGGTGGCGCCGAACGGCGGCCAGTTCACCGGCGGCCGGCCGTTCACCGAATCCGGACGGGTGCCCGGCTATGCGGTGCTGAACGCCGATGCGGCGTGGACGCTGCCGCGCGGCTTCACCGTGTTCGCGCGCATCACCAATCTGCTCGACCAGCGCTATGCAACGGCCGGCCGGCTTGGCGTGACGCCGTTCGTGCCGGGACCGAACGGGGCGATCGGTCCCGGCGGCTTCAACTTCAATTCCAACGAACACCAGAACACCACCTTCGTCGGTCCCGGCGCGCCGCGCGGCTTTTTCGGCGGCCTGTCGTACCAGTTCGAGGCGCGCTGATGCCCGCACCGCCGACGACCCCCGTTTCACCCATCGATGGCGGTGCACGGCCCATTCCGGGCCGCCGCGACCACCATCCATCCAGAGGAGCGTTGTCCATGAAGAAGAACCTGCGTCGTCTGCTGGGCGCCAGTGCCGGGCTCGGCCTCGCGCTGTCGGCCATTCCCGCGCATGCCGCGTTCGAAACCCTGAGCACCGCCGGCACGCCGGTGCTGAAGGTCTGCCAGGGCACGGAATCGAACCGCAACCCGGTCACCGGCGTCTGCCAGGTGCGGGGCGACTTCCCGACCACGACCAACGGCGTCCGCACGTTCCCGGGCCTCGCCGGCAGCAACTGGGCGCTGTATGCGTCGAACAACAACCAGGCGGTGATCGCCAACGGCACCGAGGTCGGCCGCATCGACGACCGCATCTGGCGGCGCGGCACCAGCAACGACTACGTGTTCGGCATCCGCATCACGATGAACAACCGCCGCTGGCAGCCGCCGCTTTCGACCTGCGGCGCCGAAGACCCGGACTTCTTCGAGGTCAACGACCTCGGCCGCATCGGCTTCAACGGGCTGGCGACCCAGGTGGCCTACCGCATCGACGGCGCCGACGAGGGCATCTGGCTGGCCGGCCGCACGGCGCAGGGTCTGAACCAGTACCCCGGCTCGCCGGACGGCCTGAACCCGACGCGCAACAACGACTACGTGACCTTCCGCAGCGACATCAACTTCGACGATCCGGACGGCACGAGCTTCGCGACCTCGGCGTGGTTCTTTGTCGCCACCCGGCTGACGACGCCGCCGCGCACCTCGCCCACCGCGTCGACGCTCGGCATCCGCCAGGGCGGCGAAGAAGGCCAGTGCCAGTTCCGCGTCGCGGTGCGCGGCCTGCGTCCGTGATCGACGCCCGCCGGCAGCCGTTCCCACGGCGGCGATGACGCGGAAGCCGCTTGCCGCGGCCGCCGCGCTCGCCGTCGTGGCGCTCGGGCTTGGGTGGGTGCTGCGGCAGCCGCCGGCGTCATCGTTGCCGGGGCCA
>CAYPJK010000081.1:7089-9104 GCA_964411025.1 uncultured Nevskia sp. | reverse complement strand
GCCATCGCGGCATGACTCAATCGAAATGGCCTCCAGGAAATCCGGAGCGGTTCAGACAGCGTAACCGATTGGGAATTGCGCTCAGACCGGAACAGTGGGGCGGCGCGGTGAATCTCGCCGGAAAGCGTAACCGATTGGGAATTGCGCTCAGACCGGAACCAAAGATTCCGCGGGGCGCGGCGCGTGCGCCGCAAGCGTCAAAAGCAGGGTCGTCTATTAGGTGACGCCCCGGCCCTTTCCGCCTCCGGCGGGAAGGGCGTTCGGCCGGGCGCGGGTGTCGCCTGGATCGAACCGGAGCCCCGGCCGTTCCCGCCTCCGGCGGAAAGGGCGTTCGGCCGGGCGCGGCGCATGCGCCGCAAGCGTGAAAAAAAAAGTCGTCAAACGGGTGAGACCCCGGCCCTTCCCGCCTCCGGCGGAAAGGGCGTTCGGCCCGACGCGGCGCATGCGCCGCAAGCTTGTCGGGCCTCACCCCGTGTTCTGCAAACCTTGGGCGACGCCGTTGACGGTGGCGACGAGCGCGTTCATCAGCGCGTCGTCCGCTGAACCGGAGGCGCGCCAGCGGGCGAGCAGGTCCACCTGCAGGAAGCTGATCGGGTCGATGTAGGGGTTGCGGACGCGGATCGATTCGGCCAGCCGGGCGTCGTTGGCCAGCAGGGTGTCCTGGCCTCTGAGCTTCAGCACCCAGTGGCGGGTGCGTTCGAACTCGGCGGCGATCATCGGGAAGAAGCGGGCATGCAGGCCGCCGGACAGCCGCGAGAAGCGCTCGGCGATGTCGAGGTCGCACTTGGCCAGCACCATGTCGGTGTCGTCGAGCATCACGCGGAAGAACGCCCAGTCGCGCGCCATTTCGAACAGGCGCTCCTCGCCGATCTCCTGCGCAGCGCGTTCCAGCCCGGTGCCCATGCCGTACCACGCGGTGATGCCGGAGCGGCATTGCGTCCATGCGAACACCCACGGAATGGCGCGCAGCGACTCCACGCCGACCATCGTGCCGCGCCGGCTGGGGCGTGAGCCCAAGGTCATCTTTTCGATCACGTCGATCGGCGTCGCGGTGCGGAAGTAGTCGACGAAGTCCGGGGCATCGACGAACGCGCGGTAGGCGCTTCGCGAGTGCGCGGAGATCGCCGTCATCGCTTCGCGCCAGGCGCCTTCGCGCGCTTCCGGCACGCGCGGGCGAAGGCTGGCCCGCAAGGTGGCACCGACCATCTGCTCCAGGCTGCGCAGTGCCAGCGCGCGAATGCCGTACTTGCGGTGGATCACCTCGCCCTGCTCGGTGACGCGCAGGCTCCCGGCCACCGAGCCGCGCGGGCTGGCCATCAGCGCCGGGGCGATCTTGCCGCCACCGCGGCTGGCCGAGCCGCCACGGCCGTGGAAGAACTTGAGCTTGATGCCGAACGCCTGGGCGGCTTCCAGCAGTTCGACCTGCGCGCGCTGCAGGCCCCATCGGGACGCGACCGTGCCGCCGTCCTTGCCGCTGTCGGAATAGCCGAGCATCACCGCCTGGCGGTCGCCGCGGGCTGCGAGATGGGCGCGATAGACCGGGTCGCTGAACAGCGCCCGCAAGGTGTCCGGCCCGGCCTTGAGGTCATCGACAGTCTCGAACAGCGGCGCGATGTCGAGCGGCACGTGGCCGCTGCCGTCGACCATGCCGCCGTGCCGGGCCAGCGCCAGTACCGCCAGCACGTCGGCGGCGCGCTGCGCCATCGAGATGATGTAAAGACCGATGGCATCGACGCCGTAGCGGGCGATGGAGGCCGACAAGGTCGCGAACACGGCCGCGCAGCGTACGGCAACGGGATCGTCGGACCCGGCGAACGCAGTGCCGCCGCCGGCGTGGGCGCGCAGGCGATCGGCCTGGGTGGTGGCGTCCCGCTCGGCCCAGTCGGCATCGCCGATCAGCGCGGCGATCGCCTTGGCGTGCACGCGCGAATCCTGCCGGCAGTCGAGCCGCGCCAGATGGAAGCCGAAGGTGCGCACGCGCCACAGCAGCCGGCGCACCGCGTACCAGCCGGCGT
>CAYPJK010000081.1:0-7079 GCA_964411025.1 uncultured Nevskia sp. | reverse complement strand
CATCGACTTTCATCTCGATCACGGCATCGAGCTTCAGGCCCTTGCCGGCCAGCAGGCTTTCGGCGACCAGCTCGATGTCGGCGCGGAAGGCCTCGGCGTTTTCATAGCCGCCGGCCTCGTCGCGGTGGGTGGCCCGCAGCCGGGCGCGCACCAGGCTCAGGAACAGCCGGTATGGCATGTCGGCGTGGCGCGGCTTCAGAGCGGCGGCCGCATCGGGCAGCAGCGCCCTGTACGCGGCGGTGCGCCGCAGCAGCTCGCCGGCGACTTCGACGCGGTCGAGCGTCTGGCTCAAGGTGTCGGACAGTTCGCCGACCTCCGCCGCGTAGCGCTCGAGAATCCGCGCGCGCTGGCTGCGCAGCGTGTCGGCAATGGTGTCGGCCCCGACATTGGGGTTGCCGTCCATGTCGCCGCCGACCCAGCTGCCGAAGCGCAGGATGCGCGGCATTTCGACTTCGGTGCCGTAGACCGCGCGGATCGCGTCCTCGAACGCTTCGAAGAACGCCGGGACGATGTTGTAGATCGCCCCGCCCAGATAAAAGCCGACGTGGTCGCACTCGTCCTGCACGGTCGGCCGCGCGGCCGCGGTCTCGCGCGTCTGCCAGCTGGCGGTCAGCGACATCCGCAGCCGGCCCCAGTCGGCCGCCCGTTCAGGCGGTGTCAGGCTCGGGTCGAACTCGTTGACCAGGCAGCGGACGATCTGTTGCTCTTTTTCCAGGATCGACCCGCGTACCGCTTCGGTCGGATGGGCGGTGAACACCGGCTCGACATCCAGCCGGTTCAGCCACAGCAACAGCTCGCGGGCGCTGACGCCGGCCGCTTTCAGCTGGCTCAGTGCATCGAGCAGCGAATCCGGCTGCGCGCCGGCCCCAGAACGCTCGTAGTCGCGCCGGCGGCGGATGCGGTGCACGCGCTCGGCAATGTTGACGCCCTGAAAGTAAGTGGAGAACGCGCGGGTCAGCCATTCGGCCTGCACCACCGGCAGGCCGGACAGCAGCCGCGACAGTTCCTCGGCGGTGGCGCTGCCCTCGCGGCGGCGGATCGCCGTGGTGCGCACGGTTTCGACGCCGTCGAGAAACGCCGGCCCCTGCTGCTCGGCCAGCATTTCGCCGACCGTGGCGCCGATGCGTCGCACGTTCTCGCGCAGGGGCGCATCGGCGGCGTTGCGGGCAGTTCGGGAATCCGGGCGTGCGTCGGCAGTGAGGTCGTCCATGGGCGGATTCCCAGCAAGAGCAGTGCCGGAACCGGGCAGCGGACGCCGATTCGCCGCGACGTCGATGGCCCGCCCACTTGTATCCCTTTATCCGCATAGGCGGATATACTCCCGCCATGACCGGTGAGGGGCGCTGCGACCGTCACCCTGCGTGAACGGCCAGGCTCACCGGACCGCTTGCAGCAACGGCGCCCAGTCGGACGAACGTCCCACCGAACACAACACTGGAGCGATACGACATGAGCGCTGTACTGAACCCCGTCACCACCCCGCACAAGAATGGCGTCGCAGACTTCAAGGTCCGCGATCTGTCGCTGGCCGAATTCGGCCGCAAGCGCATCCGCATGGCCGAAGAGGAAATGCCGGGCCTGATGGCGATCCGCAAGAAGTACGCGCCGCTGCAGCCGCTCAAAGGCGTGCGCGTCACCGGTTCGCTGCACATGACCAAGGAAACCGCGGTGCTGCTGGAGACGCTGAAGGCGATTGGCGGCGACGTGCGCTGGGCGTCCTGCAACATCTTCTCGACCCAGGATGACGCCGCCGCCGCCGTGGCCGCCGCCGGCACGCCGGTGTTCGCGTGGAAGGGCGAGACGCTGGAGGAATACTGGGACTGCACGCTGGACTGCGTGACCCACGTGCTGCCGGACGGCTCGCTCGGCGGCCCGGAGCTGGTGATCGACGATGGCGGCGACGTCACGCTCCTGATCCACAAGGGCGTGGAGATGGAAGCCGGCTCGAACTGGATCGACACGCTGTCCGGCAACCATGAAGAGCAGGTGATCAAGGACCTGCTGCGCCGGACCAAGACCGAGCGCCCGGGCTACTGGACCAAGGTTGCCGCCGCCTGGCGCGGGGTTGCCGAAGAAACCACCACCGGCGTGCACCGCCTGTACCAGATGTTCGAAGCCGGCAAGCTGCTGGTGCCGGCGATCAACGTCAACGATTCGGTGACCAAGTCGAAGTTCGACAATCTCTACGGCTGCCGCGAAAGCTTGGCCGACGGCATCAAGCGCGCCACCGACCTGATGATCGCCGGCAAGGTCGCGTTCGTCGCCGGCTACGGCGATGTCGGCAAGGGCTCGGCACACTCGCTGCGCGGCCTTGGTGCCCGTGTGATCGTCTCGGAAGTCGACCCGATCAATGCGCTGCAGGCCGCGATGGAAGGCTTCGAAGTGAAGACCATCGAAGACGTGCTGCCGTTTGCCGACATCTATGTCTCGGCTACCGGCAACCGCGACATCATCAGCCTTGAGCACATGAAGGCGATGAAGAACAACGCGCTGGTCTGCAACATCGGCCACTTCGACAACGAGATCCAGATGGATCGCCTGAACCAGGACGCGAATGCTTCGCGTGACCAGATCAAGCCGCAGGTCGACCGCTACACGTTCAGCGACACCGGCCGCAGCATCTACATCCTGGCCGAAGGCCGTCTGATCAACCTCGGCTGCGCGCACGGCCATCCGGCGTTCGTGATGTCGAACTCGTTCTCCAACCAGACGCTCGCCGCGATCGACCTCTGGAAGAACAAGGACGTCTACGCCAAGCAGGTCTACCGCCTGCCGAAGAAGCTCGACGAGGAAGTGGCGGCGCTCCATCTGGAGCAGATCGGCGTCAAGCTGACCAAGCTCACGCCGGCCCAGGCCGACTACCTCGGCGTGCCGGTCGAAGGTCCGTACAAGCCGGATCATTACCGGTACTGAGTCCGGCTGCGGCGTCATGTGAACAGGGGCGACGGCGTGCAGGCGCCGTCGCCTTTTTCTTCGGGGGAAACCGGTGCATATCCATCATCTGAACTGCGGCTCGATGTGCCCGCATGGCCGGCGCCTGATGCAGGGCGAAGGCGGCTGGCTGGAACCAGCGAAGATCATCTGCCACTGCTGGCTGATCGAGGGCCGCCACGGCCTGACCCTGGTCGATACCGGGCTCGGCACCGCGCAGGTCAACGGCATGGTTCACGGTCATTTGCGGGCGCTGCTGCGGCCGACGCTCGATCCGGCGGAAACCGCGCTGGCGCAGGTGCGGGATCTCGGCTTCCAGCCGCAAGATGTCCGCGACATCGTTGTCACCCACCTCGACTTCGACCATGCCGGCGCGCTGGCCGATTTCCCGCACGCCACGGTGCATATCCATGCGCCGGAGCTGGCGGCAGCGGAAGCGCCGGCCACGGTGATCGAGAAGCAGCGCTACGAGTCACGGCTGTGGTCACATGGCCCGCGCTGGCAGACGCATTCGGTCGGCGGCGAACGCTGGAACGGCTTCGACGCCGTGCGGGCACTGGGCGCAGCCGGCAGCGATGACGAGATCCTGCTGGTGCCGCTGGCCGGTCACACGCGGGGTCACGTCGGCGTGGCGGTGCAGGCCGGCGACGGCTGGGCACTGCATTGCGGCGATGCCTATTTCTTCCATACCGAGGTCGGCCCGATGCCGCACAGCCCGCCCGGCCTCGGCATGTTCCAGACCCTGCTCGCCGTCGACAACCGCGCGCGCAAGGCCAATCAGGCCCGCCTGGCCGCGCTGAACGCGGCCGGTGGCGTCACGCTCAACAGCGCCCACTGCCCGCACGAGCTTGCTCGCGACGCAGGCCAGGCCGCCTGAGCGCACTCCGCAGCCCCGACTCGCCGACATGAGCCCGCACGAACTCCAGTTCTCCTTCGAGCTGTTCCCGCCGCGTACGCCGGAAGGCGTGGCCAGGCTGCCGACCATCGCGGCAGGGCTCGCTGCCGTGAAGCCGAAGTATTTCTCGGTCACTTACGGCGCCGGCGGCTCGGACCAGGACGGCACCTACGACACCGTGGTCAAGGTCGTCGAAAGCACCGGCATCGAGGCAGCGCCGCACCTCACCTGCGTGGGCTCCTCGCGAGCCCGGATCGCCGCCCTGCTCGACCGCTACAAGGCAGCGGGCGTGAAGCGCATCGTCGCGCTGCGCGGAGACTTGCCGGCCACGGCCATCGGGACCGGCGCGCCGGGCGATTTCCGTTACGCCAACGAACTGGTGTCGTTCATCCGCGACACCCATGGCGACGCCTTCCTGCTCGAAGTGGCGGCCTATCCGGAAATGCACCCGCAGGCCCGCAATCCGGAGGCCGACTTCGACGCTTTCCGGCGCAAGGTCGATGCCGGTGCCCATGCCGCGATCACGCAGTATTTCTACGTCGCCGACGCCTACTTCGATTTCCTCGAACGCTGCGCGAAAGCGAACATCACCATTCCGGTGATCGCCGGCATCATGCCGATCACCAACCACGCCCAGCTGACGCGCTTCTCGGCCGCCTGCGGGGCGGACATCCCGCGCTGGGTCCGGCTGCGGCTGGAGCAACTGCAGGATGACAAGGCGGCGCTGCAGGACTTCGGCCTGGACGTCGTCAGCCGCCTTTGCGAGACCGTGCTGAGGGGCGGCGCGCCGGGCATCCACTTCTACACCCTCAACCAGGTCGAACCGACGCTGCGGCTGTGGAAGCAGCTGGGCCTGCCGGCCTGAGATCAGCCGAACCGGCCGACGCGCCAGAGGGGGCACTGTTCCCGAGCGTGATCCGCCGCGATCGGCTTAAGCTCAGCGCCGCATGATCCTGCACCTTCTCGACTATGCCGGCGTCGCCGTGTTCGCGATCAGCGGCGCGCTGGCGGCCGGCCGCAAAAGCCTCGACATGCTGGGCGTGGTGGTGATCGCGCTGGTCACCGCGACCGGCGGCGGCACCATTCGCGACCTCCTGCTCGACCGCAATCCGGTGTTCTGGATCGGCGAGCCGACCTATGTCGTGGTGATCGTGCTCGCGGCACTGGCCACCATTCCCTACACCCGCTGGCGGCGCCCGCCGCTGCAGAGCCTGCAGATCGCCGACGCGCTGGGGCTGGCGTTCTTCTCGATCGCCGGCGCCCAGGTGGCGCTCGGTGCCGGCCATCCGGGCTTGATCGCGGTGATCATGGCCACCATCACCGGCGCCTTCGGCGGCGTGCTGCGCGACGTGCTGTGCAACGAGATCCCGATGATCCTGCGCAAGGGCCAGCTGTACGCGGTGGCGGTGATCGTCGGCGCGTCGATCTACGTGCTGCTGCTCGATCTCGGCATCAGCCGCTGGCCGGCAACGCTGACCGGCATGCTGGCCGTGGCGGCCATCCGCTTCGCGGCCATCGTGTGGAACTGGTCGCTGCCGGTGTATTCGCTGCCCGATGCTGCCGACCGGAGCCCCGACTGATGCGCCGCCTGCTCCTGCCCCGGCTCCTGCGCCGCCGCAGCCCGCTGTTCTGGCTGGCCGTTTCGCCGCTGCTGTTCGCGGCGCTGGCCGTTCTGCAGGTGCTGATCCTGCGCGTGGTGCCGCCGTTCACCAGCGCCTTCATGCTGGCCTCCGACGCGCCCGAGGTCCGCTATGACTGGGTGCCATGGGAGCGGATCGCGCCGGCGGCCGCGCTGGCGATGGTGGCCGCCGAAGACCAGAAGTTTCCCGAGCACTGGGGCTTCGATTTCGAGGCGATCGACAAGGCGCTCGACCACAACAAGCGCTCCCGGCGGGTCCGGGGCGCGTCGACCATCAGCCAGCAGACCGCCAAGAACCTGTTCCTGTGGTCCGGGCGCAGCTATCTGCGCAAGGGCCTGGAGGTCGGCTACACGGTCCTGATCGAACTGCTGTGGCCAAAGCGGCGGGTCCTGGAGGTGTATCTCAACGTGGCCCAGTTCGGACCCGGCGTCTATGGCGTGGAAGCGGCCGCGCAGACCTACTTCCGCAAGCCGGCCGCCCGGCTGACCCGCCACGAATGCGCCCTGCTGGCCGCCGTGCTGCCGAACCCGGTGCGGCTCCGGCTGGATCGGCCGTCGGCCTACGTGCTGGGCCGCGCCAGCCATATCGAAAACCAGATGAGCGCACTTGGCAGCAGTTACCTGAACGATATGCACTGATTGAGGGCAGAACTCGTCGTTACCTCAAGAATCGGCGCTTAATCACTGAAATCTATGGAAAAGATCAGTTCACACACAGTTTCTGTGGATAAGCTTGTGAACAAGCCTTGGGGAGGCCGCGTAAGTGACGGTCCCGACATGGATTTTCCGCGTTGCGGCTAATTTATGACCATGCCAATTTATTCAATACATTCAAAGTGTTAACGAGTTTTTCAGGCTTTTTGACGGATTTGTGTCGCAACCACGGGGCTTTGCGGCGATATCGCCATTTCGATGTGCATAACTGCCGCCCGCCGCCGTCGCGAACCGCGTCTTGTCAAGCTTTTTTCACCGCCACTTTTCCGGGCCGCTGCCGATGAGCCGACCGCGCACCGTGCTGTGCCTGTCCGGCCACGATCCGGGCGGTGGCGCCGGCCTGCAGGCCGACATCGAAACGCTGGCCGCGCACGGCGTCCATGCGCTCGGTGCGATCACCGCGCTGACCGTGCAGGACAGCCGCGACGTGCGCCGGCTGATCGCCACCGATCCCGCCCTGCTCGACGAGCAGCTCGCCGTGCTGCTGGCCGACGTCCGGCCGGATGCCGTCAAGCTCGGCCTGCTCGGCAACCCGGCGCAGCTGCCGGTGATCGTCCGGCACCTGGCCCGGCTCGCGGTGCCGGTGGTCTGCGATCCGGTGCTGCGCGCCGGCGGCGGCACCGATCTGGCGGCCGCCGGGTTCCCGGCAGCGCTGCGGGCGCTGCTGCCGCAGGTCACGGTGCTGACGCCGAACGCCGCCGAGGCGCGCCGGCTGGTGCCCGATGCAGCCGGTGATCTGGCCGCCTGCGCGACGGCGCTGCTGGCGGATGGCTGCCAGCGCGTGCTGATCACCGGCGGCGACGAAGCCGCCCCGACTGTCGTCAATCGCGCCTATGGCGGCACGCCGCCGGTGCGGGTCCACGAGTGGCCGCGCCTGCCGGAAACCTTCCACGGCGCCGG
>CAYPJK010000080.1:0-9112 GCA_964411025.1 uncultured Nevskia sp. | reverse complement strand
GGCGGCGATCGTCTGTACAGCGTGATCCTGATGGAAGAGCAGGCGTACGCGCTGGATTCCGGCACCGGCTTCTCGCTGCACTCCGACATCGTGGCCCACTACATCAACAATTTCGGCACCAAGGAGCAGAAGCTGGAATGGCTGCCGAAGATGGCGTCGGGCGAAGTCGTCACCGCGATCGCGATGACCGAGCCGGGCACTGGTTCCGATCTCCAGGGCGTGAAGACGACGGCGGTGGCCGATGGCGATGACTACATCATCAATGGCTCGAAGATCTTCATCACCAACGGCTACCTGTCCGACATGGCGATCGTCGTCGCCAAGACCGGCAACACCGGCGAAGGCGCGAAGGACATCTCGCTGATCATGGTCGAGTCGTTCCGGGACGGTTTCACCAAGGGCAAGCCGCTGAACAAGATCGGCATGAAGTCGCAGGACACCTGCGAACTGTTCTTCAAGGACGTGCGGGTGCCGAAGAAGAACCTGCTGGGCCGCGAAGGCATGGGCTTCGTGATGCTGATGCAGGAACTGGCCTGGGAACGCCTGATGATCGCGATCACGTCGATCGCCGGGGCCGAGGCGGCGCTCAAGCACACGCTGGAGTACACCCGCAACCGCAAGGTGTTCGGCAAGACCGTGGCCAGTTTCCAGAACACCCGCTTCAAGCTCGCGGAGATGAAGGCGGAACTGGCGATCGGCCGCGTCTACATCGACCGCTGCATCGAGTTGGTGCTGAACAAGAAGCTCGGTGTCGACGATGCCGCCACCGCCAAGTACTGGGCGTCCGACCTGCAGGGCAAGGTGATCGACCAGTGCCTGCAGCTGCACGGCGGCTACGGCTACATGCTGGAGTATCCGATCGCCCGCGCCTGGATCGACGCCCGTGCGCAGCGCATCTACGGCGGTACCAACGAAATCATGAAGGAACTGATCGCGCGCACGCTGTAATCGATACGCGAGGCAGGCGATGACGGCAGCGACGCGCTGGTGGGAGCAGCTCCCGCACGATTACTACCAGCGCGTCGATGCCACCGAGATCGATGCCGATCACCGGTTCAAGGTGCACGGCTCGGCATTGGCCGACCGGGTGCTGCGTACCGGCCTCGGCAGCCTGGTGTCGGCGGCGATGGCACCAGGGCTGGCGCGGCGCAGCGGCGTGGCCCGGGAACGGGCAGCGCTACGCTGGTACCAGCCGCTGGCCGATCGCGCTGTACGCGATGCGGTATTCGTCGCACCCCCCGCACAGGTGCCGATCGACGAACGGTCGCCGGGTCTGCTGGAGTGGAAGCCGGCCGGCATCCCGGCTCGGCATTGGTCGTTCGAATCGCCGTTCGTGCCGCTGAACCCGGCGCTGCGCGCGGCCTACGCGAAGTCCGGCCGCAACCGCCGTGCCTATGCGCTGCACCTGCATCACCCGGACGGCCCGCGCAAGACGCTGATCTGGCTGCACGGCTTCACGCTCGACAGCTACCGCATCAATGCCATCGGCTTCGCGCTGCCGTGGCTGTGGCGGCGCGGCTACGACGTGCTGATGGTGACCCTGCCGTTTCACGGCGCGCGTGCGGACGCCTGGCATCCGTTCAGCGGCTACGGTTACTTCGCTGGCGGCATGGCGCACGCCAACGAAGCGATGCTGCATGCGGTGCACGACATCCGAATCTTCGTCGATCACCTGCTCGATGCCGGCGCGCCGAGTGTCGGCATTTCCGGGCTGAGCCTCGGCGGTTACTTGAGCGCGGTGATGGCCTCGGTGGAGCCGAGGCTCAAGTTCGCGATCCCCAATTCGCCGCTGGTGGTGCCGATCGACATGGCGCTGCAGTGGCAGCCGCTCGGGCCGCTGATCCGCCTGCTGCAATGGCGCGACGGCTTCGGCATCGGCGAGATGCGCCACGGCATGGCGCTGCACAGTCCGCTGAGCTGGCAACCGGTGATCGATGCCGAGCGGCTGCTGATCATCGGCGGCGCCGGCGACCGTTTCACCGCCCCCAGCTTCGTCAACCTGCTGCATCGGCACTGGGCCGGCTCCCGCCTGCACTGGTTTCCGGGCAATCATGTGCTGCATCTGCAGCAGGGCCAGTACCTGCGGCTGATGAAGCGTTTCATGGACCAGGCCACCGCCGACGATGACTGAACGTCCCCTTGACGAACTGCCGGATGCGCCGCGTCGCGGCGTGCTGCAGCTGAACGGCCGGATTGCCGGCACCGTCGCCAACGGTTTTGACTGGCTGTTTCGCCGCGAACGGCTGATCCAGTCCGGCCGTACGCACTTTCGGCTGGTGCTCGATGGCGAGCTGATGTCGGTGCGGCGCTACGACGCGCCCGATGAGCCTTTCATCGATCTTCCCGATGGCGGTCGCCTTGCGGTCAACCGCCAGCCGTACCCGGTGCCGCTGGTGCTGGTGCCGCCACTCGGTGTGACCTGCGACACCTTCGACCTGATGCCGACCCGTTCGCTGGCCCGCTACATGGCGGCGCGCGGCTTTCGCACCTATCTGATCGACTGGGGGCGGCCGACGCCGGCTCACGCACGCCTTGGCCTCGTCGACTACGTCGACCGGATGATGGGCGAGGCGCTGGCGGCGATCCGTCGTGACAGCGGCTGCAAGGACGTGAGCCTGTTCGGCTGGTGCATGGGCGGCCTGCTGAGCCTGATGCACGCCGGGCTGACGCAGGATCGCCACATCCGCAACCTGGTGACCGTTGCCAGCCCGATCGACCTCCGAGGCGGCGGCGTGGTCGCCGGCATCGCCGGGGCGCTCGATGCGCCGGCCCGGCTGGTGCGCAAGTACAGCGACTTCCGGCTGATGGGCGTCGATCCGCAGAAGCTGACCATTCCCGGCTGGCTGCTGGCGCTCGGTTTCAAGATGACCAATCCGATCGCCAGCATCACCACTTACTGGGATCTGATGACCCAGCTGTGGGACCGCGAATTCGTCGAGAAGCATTCGACGACCTCGAACTACCTGAACCGGATGCTGATCTACCCGGGCGGCGTGGTCCGCGACATGCTGCTGCGAATGGCGATCGACAACGAACTGGCCACCGGCCGCATCCAGATCGACAGCCGGATCGCCGAGGTCGGCACGATCAAGGCCTCGGCGCTGGTGTTCGCTGGCGACCGCGACACCATCGTCGCGCCGCGCATCGCGCGCCGGATCGTCGACCTGCTGCCAACTCGGGACAAGGCCTGGCGGCTGGCACCCGGCGGCCACATGGGCGTGGTGCTGGGCAGCACCGCACCGCGCGAGGTCTGGGCACCGGCGGCCGACTGGCTGGCCGCGCGGTCGCAGCCGAAGCCGGTCCGCAAGCGGGCGCAACGCAAGCCGGCTTCAGCGGCCTAGCACGGCGGCATAGGGGGCCGCCGAAGCGGCGAACAGCGCCCCGATCGCCGCAATGTCGTTGAGCGTCCGCACCGCCACGAACAGCGCTTCGGCTTCCGGGTAGCTGCGGCCCAGCCAGACCAGCCACTGCTTCAGCAGGCCCGGCGCGTGACGCGGCGTGGCGACGTTGGCGCAGACGATGTCCCAGTAGCGCTGCAGCAGCGGCTGGATCTCGGCCCAGCCGAATGGCGTGACCTCGCGGCCGTCGCGCACGGCGGCAATCTGCCGGGCCAGATCCGGCCGCGCGATCATGCCGCGGCCGAGCATCACGTCGTCGACGCCGCTGAGGCTGCGGCAGCGGCGCCAGTCGTCGACGCTCCAGACCTCGCCGTTGGCGAACACCGGCACCTTGATGGCGTCCCGGATCGCGCCGATCCGCTCCCAGTAGGCCGGTGGCTTGTAGCCGTCGACCTTGGTGCGGGCGTGGACCACGATCGACGCCGCGCCGCCGTCGGCCAGCGCCTGCGCGCAGGTCACGGCGTCTTCGGCGTGATCGAAGCCGAGCCGCATCTTGGCGGTGACCGGCACGGTCGCCGGCAGCGCGGCGCGAACCGCCGAAACGATCGCGTGCAGCAGTTCCGGCTCCTTCAGCAGCACCGCGCCGCCGCGCGACTTGTTGACGGTCTTCGCCGGGCAGCCGAAATTGAGGTCGATCACCGGCGCGCCGAGCGTGGCGGCAAACGCCGCGTTGTCGGCGACACAGGACGGATCGGAGCCGAGCAGCTGCAGGCGCATCGGCGTGCCGGAAGGTGTCCGCGAGCCGCGCTGCAGCTCTGGCGCCAGTTTCAGGAAGCAGTGCGCCGGCAGCAGCGTCTGGTTGACGCGCACGAATTCGGAGACGCACCAGTCGATGCCGCCGACTTCGGTCAGCAGGCTGCGCAGGGTCTCGTCGATGAGCCCTTCCATCGGCGCGAGTGCCAGTTGCATCGGAGATCGTCGGGAAGCGGGCAGGCGCGGATCATAGGCGGTCGCCCTCCCTTTCGGGAGGACTTCCTCCGGCTTCCCCAAGCCCTGGTTTCCCTCTTGTCGCGCTTTGGATCGCGCCCGCGATTTCTAGTGGAGGCGGGCTGCGGCCGGTGCGATCCGGCGTTCCAGCGCCGCCAGCAGCGACGGCACCAGTTCGGTCAGCTGCCGCGTGTCGTGGCGGGCCACGCGATGCGTCTCGCTGAGCAGTTCAGATTCTGCCCGGAACGCGGCAATGCTGATCACCCGGCCGTCGGCCGCCGATTCCAGCCAGGCCTGCAGCTGCACGCTGGCATCGAAGCGGGAAGTGCCGGAGTAGAGCTTGCGCATGGTCGGGTCGACGGAGCTGACGAACGGTAGCGAAAGCTTAGTTCGGCGGCAGGCCACCCGGCCCGGGTCAAGACTGCCCAGTGTGGCCTCCCACCGCCCGCACGCAGAACGCGCAGATCGAGCGGATCAGCGCTTCGCGGTCGGCCACCACTTCACGCGCCGGGCCGATCGGCCCGACCAGTGCCTCGGTGTAGGCGCCGACGATGCAGGCCGCGCTGGCCTCGAGGTTCTGGGCCGCGAACTCGCCACTCGCCGTGCCTTCGGCCAGCAGTTGGCGGAAGACCTCGGCGAAGCGCTTGCGCTCGCGGATGCGAGCGACATCGACTTCCGGGTCGGCTGGCTCGGCGATGAACGCATACGCGAGATTCGGCCCGTTCAGCGCGCGCCGGACGAACGATTCGACAGCCGCGTAGAGGCGCTCGGTCACCGTGCCAGGGCCGGCGCAGATGGCGTCGAGGATCTCGATTTCCAGGGTCACCGCCTCCGCCAGCACCTCGACGAACAGGTCGGTCTTGGCCTTGAAGTAGCGGTAGATGACGCCGGTCGACATGCCGGCCTCGGCCGCCACGGCACTGACCTGCGCATCGCGCAGGCCGCCGCGCGCGATCAGCACGCGGGTCGCTTCGAGGATGCGCTGGCGGTTGCTCGCCAGACGCTCCTCCATCAGCGCGGAACGTCGGTAGGCCATGGGCTGACGGCTAGAAATGATTTCGAATTCAAGAAATGAAGCGTACTTCATTTCTTGTGCTAGAGTCCGCTGCATCCCGCCGCCCGGACTCGCCATGCCCGTCATCGAATCGAAGGTCGATCTCTCCAGCCCGCAGTTCCGCCAGCAGCGCGAGGACATGCTGGCGAAGATCGCCGAGTTCCGTGCCATCGAGCGCAAGGGCCGCGACGAGGAGGAATCCAAGCGCGCCCGCTATCACCAGCGCAAGCAGCTGCTGCCGCGCGAGCGCGTGCACCTGCTGCTCGATCGCGGCAGCCCGTGGCTGGAGCTGTCGACCCTGTGCGGCTACAAGATGCATGACGACACCGATGGCGCGCAGGCCGGCGGCAATCTGATCGCCGGCATCGGTTACGTGGCCGGCACGCGCTGTCTGGTGATGGCATCGAACTCGGCGATCAAGGGCGGCACGATGACCGCATTCGGCGTGCAGAAGACGCACCGGCTGCAGGACATCGCGCTGAACCAGAAGCTGCCGGTGGTTTCGCTGATCGAATCCGGCGGCGCCAACCTGCTGTACCAGGCCGAGATCTTCATTCCCGCCGGTCGCCAGTTCGCCAACCAGGCGCGGCTGTCGGCGGCCGGCATCCCGCAGGTCACCGTCGTCCACGGCTCCTCGACCGCCGGCGGTGCCTACATGCCGGGCCTGTCGGACTACGTGGTGATGGTGCGCAAGAACGCCAAGGTGTTCCTGGCCGGACCGCCGCTGCTGAAGGCCGCGACCGGCGAGATCGCCGTCGACGAAGACCTGGGCGGGGCCGAGATGCACGCCCAGGTCGCCGGCACTGGCGAGTTCCTGGCCGAGAACGATGCCGACGGCATCCGCATCGCCCGCGACATCGTCCGCAATCTCGACTGGAACCGTCAGCGGCCGAAGCTCGCGCTGCGCGAGGTCCGCGCGCCGCTGCACGACATCGACGAACTTTGCGGCGTGGTGCCGCCGGACTACCGCAAGCCCTATGACTGCCGCGAAGTCATTGCCCGCATCGTCGACGGCTCGGAGTTCCTCGAATTCAAGAACGAGTACGACCAGGCGACGATCTGCGGCCGCGCCGTGATCCACGGCCACCAGGTCGGCATCCTCGGCAACAACGGCCCGATCACCACGCGCGGTGCGACCAAGGCCGGGCAGTTCATCCAGCTGTGCAGCCAGTCGCAGATTCCGATCCTGTACCTGATGAACACCACCGGCTTCATGGTCGGCGCCGAAAGCGAGCAGGGCGGCATCGTCAAGCACGGCTCGAAGATGCTGCAGGCGGTGGCCAACGCGCCGGTGCCGCAGATCACGGTCGTCATCGGCGGCTCGTTCGGGGCCGGCAACTACGGCATGTGCGGCCGTGGCCTGAGCCCGGATTTCATCTTTGCCTGGCCGAACTCGCGCACGGCGGTGATGGGCGGCGAGCAGGCCGCCAAGGTGATGAGCATCGTCACCCGCGAAAAATGGCTCAAGGAAGGCCGCACGATCGGCGACGCCGAGGAAGCCAAGCTGGCGGCGCTGGAAGCCAAGATCGTGGCCCAGTTCGAGGCCGAATCCACCGCCTTCGCCGCCAGCGCGCGGCTGTTCGACGATGGCCTGATCGACCCGCGCGACACCCGCCGCGTGCTCGGCCTGTGCCTGTCGATCTGCGCCGAAGCCAGCGCGCGGACGGTGGCCAGCAATACCTTCGGCATCGCCCGCTTCTGAGCGCCGCCCCCTCTTTCCCACTTCCGGTCTCCGCCATGTACAGCACGCACGAACACCAGTCCCTCTACGACACGACCAAGAAATTCGTTGAAACCGAGCTGAACCCGCACGTCAAGGAATGGGAGGAAGCCGGCATCTGGCCAGCCCGCGAGATCCTCAAGAAGATGGGCGATCTCGGCCTGCTCGGCATCGCCAAGCCGGAAAGCGTCGGCGGCCTCGGCCTCGACTACAGCTATCAGGTCGCGTTCGCCGAGGCGCTCGGCCATTGCGACTGCGGCGGCCTGCCGATGGCGATCGGCGTGCAGACCGACATGGCGACGCCGGCGCTGGCCCGCTTCGGCAACGACTATCTGAAGGAAAACTTCCTGAAGCCGGCCGTGGCCGGTGACATGGTCGCCGCGATCGGCGTCAGCGAAGCCGGTGCCGGCTCGGATGTCGCTGGCATCAAGACCGTGGCGCGCCGGGTCGGTGACGAGTACGTGATCAACGGCTCGAAGATGTGGATCACCAACGGCACCCAGGCCGACTGGGCCTGCCTGCACGCGAACACGGGCGACCCGTCGGCCAGCCAGCATGCGTCGAAGTCGCTGATCGTGGTGCCGCTCGACGCCAAGGGTGTCGATCGCAAGACCCGGCTCGACAAGCTCGGCCAGCGCTCCAGCGACACGGCTCTGATCTTCCTCGATGAAGTCCGTGTGCCGGCACGGCATCTGATCGGCGAGGAAGGTCGCGGCTTCGTTTACCAGATGCAGCAGTTCCAGGAAGAGCGGCTGTTCCTGTCGGCCAGCATCATCGCGGCGATGGAGAAGGTGATTGCCGACACCGCCGAATACACGCGCAACCGCAAGGCCTTCGGTGCCTCGCTGATCGACAACCAGGTGATCGCCTACCGGCTCGCCGAACTGACCACCGAGGTCGAGGCGCTGCGCGCGCTGACCTACCGCGCCACCGCCGAGCACGTCGCCGGCCGCGACGCGACGATGCTGGCCTCGATGGCCAAGCTGAAGAGTGGCCGGCTGGCGCGCGAGGTCACCGATACCTGCCTGCAGTACTGGGGCGGGCAGGGCTACATGTGGGATTCCTCGGTCGCCCAGTTCTACCGCGACCTGCGGCTGCATTCGATCGGCGGCGGCGCCGACGAGATCATGCTGCGTATCCTCGCCAAGGGCCTGGGCTACGGCGGCAAGCGCAAGGCCTGAGCACGCCCGTCTGCCGGGCGCACGCGTGCACGTCCCCGATACCCGCCGTTCACCGCGAAGGACCCCGCCATGAACCTGCTCCGTCGTGCCATTCCACTGCTGGTCGGTGCCACGCTGCTGGGCGGCTGCGGCAAGTCCGGGGATTCCGCGCCGTCGGCGCCGTCGGCGCCGCCGGCGAACCCCGCTGCGGCGCCGTTCCTGAAGCAGTCCGACGCGGCAGTAACGCCGCCGGCGGTCGCGGCGGAAAAGGCGTCCGGACGCGAGGTCTACCGCTGCGGCGATGGCCGGCAGCTGGTGCTGAAGCTCTACGACGACCAGCGGGTCCGGGTCGAGATCGACCATGAAACCCAGGTGCTGCGACCGGTCGCGACCGGCGAGGGCCGCTTGCTGGTCGGTGATTTCGTCAATGTCCGGGTGGTCGGCGACAAGGCCACCGCTTCGCGCAACGGCATCGTGCTGATGTCGAACTGCCAGCTTCAGGCTGCGCCCTGAAGCCGGCCCACCCAGCAGGAACAGATGGCCAACATGAAGCGTTTCAGCAAGGTTCTGGTTGCCAACCGCGGCGAGATCGCGGTGCGAGTCATTCGCGGCGCCAAGGCGCAGGGGTATCGCACGGTGGCGGTCTACAGCGATGCCGATGCCGGCGCGCTGCATGTCCGTATCGCCGATGAAGCGGTACGCATCGGCCCGCCGGCCGCGCGCGACAGCTACCTGCAGATCGAGGCGATCATCGCTGCCGCCCGCGCCAGCGGCGCGGATGCCATCCATCCCGGCTACGGCTTTCTGTCGGAGCGCGCCGACTTCGCCCGCGCCGTGCAGGACGCCGGGCTGT
>CAYPJK010000079.1:0-9182 GCA_964411025.1 uncultured Nevskia sp. | reverse complement strand
GAATCATCTGTCGACCGAGCGTCTGCGCCAGACCATGCAGACCGATGTCTTCTACTGGCACGGCTACACGGCCATCCAGCTCGACGGTGTCTGGGTCAAAGCCACGCCGGCGTTCAACATCGAGCTGTGCGAGAAGTTCGCGCTGCAGCCGCTGGAATTCGATGGCCGTGAAGACTCGATCTACCACCCGTTCGATCTCAACGGCAACCGCCACATGGAATACCTGCAGCTGCGCGGCGAGATGGCCGACGTGCCGGCCGCAACCCTGCGCAGCGAATTCGCGCGGCTCTATCCGTACCTGATCAAGCTGGATGCCAAGGCCAGCTTCGACGCCGATGTCGAAGCGGAGCGCCGTGTCGCGCGCTGATCCGCGTCCGACCATCCCCTCAGCACGGCAGCGGCAGCCGCAGCAATACCTGGGTACCGCCAAGCGTGCCGGTCTGCCAGTCGATGTCGCCCCCAAGACGCTCGGCATTGGCCCGCATGCTGCGCAGGCCGAGCCCGCTCGCGGCGGCCAGCGCCGCGCGGTCGATGCGGCCGAAATCGGTGATTTCCACCGTCAGTTCCGGTGCCACGTGGTCGATACGCACGCGCAGCGCTCGGCCCTCGCTGTGACGCAGTGCATTGCTGACCGCTTCGCGAACGATCCGCGACAGCTGTAGCACCTGCCCCTGATCGAGCAGCGGCTCCGGCAACGCGTCCGCCTGCTGCCAGTCGAGCTGCCAGCCGAGCAGCGCGAGCCGCTGCATGACCTCGTCCTGCAGGGCAGCCAGCAAAGCCGACAGCGGCCCTGGGGGGCGGTGGGCCTGGGATACGACATCGCGCAGGATCTGCAGTGCCTCTCGGGCGCGATCGGCCTGTTCCGGCGTATCGGCACCGTAGACCAGATCGAGCAGCTTCGCGCCGAGGTCGTCATGCAGTGCCTCGTAGATGCGCTGGCGTTCCGCAAGCAGCCGGGCATTGAGGTCGTCATCGATGCGCCCCGTCATTGCAGTGGCCGACGGCGGCGCCGGCAACCGAGACTGCAGGGCCCGCCAGAGGCGCTTCACGAGGTGCCGCCCAACGCCGCTTCGGCGTCGGCCAGCCGCGCCCGCGCCTTGATGACGCGGCTGCTGTCGGCCCCGTAGTGCTTTTCCAGCAGCGGCAGGACCCGTCGAAGCAGCTGCGCGGTGTCCTTCATCCGGCCGGCCGCGTGCAACGCGCGCGCCCAGTTGCCGTCCCAGGCGGCCGTGTTCGCGTTGTCCTCGCCGAAGGCCTCGACGGCCTGCGGGTGCATGGCCGCGTACAGCGACACCGCTTCGGGTGCACGCTGCTGTTCGATCAGGAACACGCCATAGTCGTTGCGGGCGCGAAATGCTTCGGGATGCCGCGGCCCGACCTGACGCGGGATGCCGTCGATCGCGGCCCGGTACAGCGCCTCGGCCTCGGCCGGACGGCCGGCCTGTTCGAGCACGCGGGCGCGGTTGCGTCCGGCCATGGGGCTTTCGTAGTGCTCGGCACCGAAGCGGCCGATCACCAGCTGGTGATTGAGCTCCGCCAGTTGCGCGGCATCGTCCCAGCGCTTCTGCTGGATCAGCGTCCCAATAAGGTTGCCGCGCGCCGCCAGGGTGTCGTTGCCGGCCTCGCCGAACAGTCTCGCGTCGGTCGCCAGCACGGTCCGAAACGCCGCTTCGGCTTCGGCGAACTTTTCGGTCGCCAGCCAGCACAGCCCCTGCTCGTTCTGCATCAGCAAGGTCAGGCTGTTGTCGGGCCCGAACACGCGCAAGAGGCGCGGCACCAGCGTCTGCAGGTCGCCCAGCGCCGCCGCCGGCTGGCCGGCCAGCCGGCGCGCGTAGGCCAGGCGGCCTGCGTTGAACAGCGTCTGTACGTCGTCGACACCCAGCGTTGCGGCGCTTTCGGCAGCGATATCGCCAAGCAGGGCGATCACCTCGTCGTAGGCCGCGCGTCCGAGCAGCGCATCGGCATACCGGCCGTAGACCGACATCCGCAAGCGCTGCGCCTCGCCACCGGGCTGCGGCGGCAATTGATCAAGCACGGCGCGCAGTTCGGCGGTCGCCGGCTCGACGTCACCCAGCGCCATCCGCGCCAGCGCGTCCAGTGCGCGGATCTCCAGCGCCAGCAGGGCGGGCGCGCCGACGCGTTGCGGCATCCGATCCAGCTGACCCTTGGCAGTGGCCAGTGCGGTTCTCGCCCGTTCGTACTGCTCCAGCCCGTGCCAGGTGCTGCCGATGGTCTTGAGCACCTGCGCTGCGACCTGCGGCGGCACCGAACGATCCTGCGCCAGCACCGATTCACCATTGGCCAGCACTTCCAGCAGCGTTCGGGCGCTGGCTGGCGTCTGGCTTTCCGGGCTGGCACCGGCCAGCGTGTCCTCAAGCAGCCGGTTCACGGCACGCAGCTCCTCCGAACGCGACTCCACCTCGCTGCGCGCCGCCAGTTCGGCCCAGGCGTACCGAAGACTGACGACCGATGACACCGCCAGACTGGCGACGACGACACCGGCGGCGATCGAATAGCCGCGGTGGCGGCGAACGAAGCGGGCCAGCGCGTAGGCTGGCGTCAGCGGACGGGCTTCGATCGGCCGGTAGTCCAGCCAGCGCTGCAGGTCGCCGGCCAGATCGGCAGCGCTGTCATAGCGATCCTCCAGCGCATGGGCGATGGCCTTGTGCAGGATGGTTTCCAGATCGCCGCGTGCCTCCGGCTGGCGCAGGCCAAGCCGGGGTGGTGGCAGTCGGCGCTGTTCGAGCACGGCGGCAAGGCCTGCCGCCGCCGGGTCGCCCCAGGGCCGCTGACCGCAGACCAGCTCGTAACCGATGACCCCGAGGGCGAAGACGTCGCAGCGCGGATCGCGGGCGCCGGCGGCGCCGCCGATCTGCTCCCAGCTCATGTAGGGCAAGGTGCCCAGCACCTCGCCGTGGCGCGTCACGCCGCCGTCGCGGCCATCAGCAGCGTCCATCAGGTGGGCGATGCCGAAATCCAGCACTTTCGGCGTCCCAAAGGCATCGACGAGGATGTTGGCAGGCTTGAGATCCCGGTGGATCACGCCTCGCGAATGGGCGTGGTGGACCGCACGGCAGACGGTCACCAGCAGGCCGATGCGGCTGCGCAGCGGCAGGTCGCGGGCGTGCAGCAGCAGGTTCCGCCCCGGCAGGTATTCCATGGCCAGATAGGGCTGCGGCCCCTCCGGCCCATCCGCGATATCTGCGGCGTAGAGGCGGGCGATGCCCGGGTGCTCCAGCATCGCCAGCAGCTGCGCCTCACGGGCGAAGCGGGCGCGCATCGAACGGCTGCCCTCATGCAGCAGCTTGATCGCGACTTCGCGCTGCGGTTCGGCCTGCGTGGCCAGCCAGACCGTACCGCTGGCTCCCTCGCCGAGGCGTCTTAGCAAGGTGTACGCGCCCAGTTTCATCTGTTGCTCCGACATCGACAAACGTCCTTTCCGTGGGCCCGCAGGCTACCCTAGCAGCCATGACCGAAGGCAAGTGGCGACCGGACACGGTACTGGTGCTCGATGACCATCCCGGCGCCCGCCGATGGCTCACCGCCGCCGTTTCCAGCGCCTTCCCGACCGCCCGCTGCCTGCAGGCTGCAAGCCTCGCCGAAGCACGGCAGCACCTGCCCGCGCAGCCGGGTCTTGCGCTGCTCGACCTCAAGCTGCCCGATGGGCTGGCGCTCGAACTTCTGCCGCCGCTGTTGGCGCAGACGCCTGCGGCGCTGTGCGTGATCGCCACGCTGTATGACGATGACGAGTCCCTCTATGCCGCGATGCAGTGCGGCGCCGGCGGCTACGTGCTGAAGGAGCAGTCCCGCGAGCAGCTGGCCGCGCTTCTGCTAGCAATGGTCGACGGCCAGCCGCCCCTGTCGCCGGCGATTGCCCGGCGGCTGATGCGCCAGTTCTCGCCGCCCACCGCCCCGCTTCGCTCGCCACCGCCATCCGTCCCCTCGCCGCCGCACGACCTGCCACCGCTGACGCCGCGCGAACGCGAAACGCTGGGGCTGATCGGCCGCGGCTATTCGGTGACCGAAACCGCCGGCGCGCTCGGCCTGAGCGGCCACACGGTGCATGACTACGTCCGCAGCATCTACCGCAAGCTGTCGATTGCCAGCCGCGCAGAAGCGGCGCTGATGGCCCGGGAAATGGGACTCTGATACCGGCCGCAGCGCCACCCCCTGATCCGGGGATACCTCGCGGGCACCGGCTGCCGTCCAATCGCCGGCACCGCCGAAACCCGGAGCCTGACGACGATGAAAACCACCCCCGCGCTGCTGCTGGCACTGAGCCTGACCACCGCTGCACCCGCCCGTGCCGACGAACCCGCAGCGGCTGCTGCCGAGGCGCCGGCTCCCGCACCCGCGCCGGCCGAAGCCGCGCCGGTGGCGCCCGAGCTGCTGCCGAGCCGCGACGAAGCTGCGAAGTTCATGAAGGCCGAGAAGACCAAGCCGTCAGCGAACGTGAAGCGCGTGGCGATCACCAGTTGCAACGTGCTGTTCGGCATGAAGACCGGCGCCAACGCGCAGACCCAGCGCGGCTTCGGCGACAGCTCGCAGCGCATGGAATCGAATGTCAGCGTCACCTACGAGTTGCGCGGCGTCGAGCCGCCGGTGCTGCAGGCGCTGACCGAGCAGGTCTGCACCGATGTTGCGACCACGCTGACCGCCGCCGGCTATGCCGTCGTGCCCGCCGCCGACGTCGCCGCCCAGCCGGAGTTCATCAAGCTGCACGCCGCCGGCAAGCCGACGCCGTATGCCTACGGGCGGGCCGGCACCGCGTACCAGACGTTTGCCCCGGCCGGCCAGCAGATCGTCGACAACACCTATCTCGCCCGCACCGATTCGATGTTCGCCGGCTTCAAGGCGATGAGCACCGACGGCCCGATGTTCATCGAGGCGCGGCTCGCGAAAGCGCTGGACGCAAGCCCGGTGCACGTCAGCGTGCTGATCGACTTCGCATCGGCACAGGGCAACACCGCGAAAGGCTTCTTCGGCCGCCTCGCCGGCAATGACACCGCCAAGGTCGAAGCCAAGCTGGTGATGAGCGCGGCGGGCTTCATGACGATGATCCCGGCCGACCGGATCGACTGCAGCTCCGGCTACTGCCAGGGCGCCAACGACGCCAACCTCGTCGCCCGCGTCACCAACAAGGAGGCGCTGATCGGCAATGCCTCGGCGGTCAAGGAAATCTTCGACGCGCAGACCAAGTCGGAAAAGGCGGGCGAACTGGCCGCCAACGTGTTTTCCGGACTGGCGGCGCTGTCCGGGTACAGCGCCTCGACTGCCGACATCCAGCGCAACGGCGTCAGTGTCGACCCCGAGGCCTACGCCAGCGAGGCGCGACGGCTGGCACGGCAGTTCACCGGCATGGCGGCGGTGATGATCAAGCCCTGAGCCGGCGGCAAACGAAAAGCCCGGCCGGTGCGCTGCACCGGCCGGGCTTTTGTCGTGCCGCCGACGGCTAGAAGCAGTCGCCCGGCACGTGCACCCAGCCGCTCATCAGCACGCGCGCGCTGCGCGACATGATGGCCTTCTTGACCACCCACTGGCCGTTCTCCTGCGCGGCCGCCGCGCCGACGCGAAGGCTGCCGCTCGGATGGCCGAAGCGCACCGCTTCGCGCGCCCCGCCACCGGCGGCGAGGTTGACCAGGGTGCCCGGGATCGCCGCCGCCGTGCCGATCGCCACCGCCGCCGTACCCATCATCGCGTGGTGCAGCTTGCCCATCGACAGCGCGCGCACGTTGAGGTCGATCTCGGCAGCCTTGATCGCCTTGCCGCTCGACGAGGTGTAGTCGGCGGGCGGCGCGACGAAGGCGACCTTCGGCGTGTGCTGGCGGGTCGCGGCCTCCGACACGTCCTTGATCAGGCCCATGCGCAATGCACCGGCGGCGCGGATCGTCTCGAACTTCTTCAGCCACTCGGGGCTGCTGTTGATCGCTTCGCGCAGTTCCGTGCCGGTGCAGCCGATTTCGGCGGCGTTGATGAACACGGTCGGGATGCCGGCATTGATCATCGTCGCCTTCAAGGTGCCGATGCCGGGCACCTCGAGGTCATCGACCAGGTTTCCGGTCGGGAACATCGAGCCACCCTCGTCGCCTTCCTCGGCCGGATCAAGGAATTCGATCACCACTTCGGCCGCCGGGAAGGTCACGCCGTCCAGTTCGAAATCGCCGGTTTCCTGCACCGCGCCGTTGGTGATCGGCACGTGGGCGATGATCGTCTTGTTGATCTGGGTCTGCCAGATGCGGACCACGCAGACGCCGTCCTGCGGCACCCGCGCCGGGTCGACGAGGCCGTTGCTGATCGCGAACGAGCCGACGGCGGCGGTCAGGTTGCCGCAGTTGCCGGACCAGTCGACGAAGGCCTTGTCGATCGACACCTGGCCGAAGCGGTAATCGACGTCGTGATCGGCGCGGGTGCTCTTCGACAGGATCACGGTCTTGGAGGTCGACGAGGTTGCGCCGCCCATGCCGTCGATCTGTGCCGCGTACGGGTCCGGCGAGCCGATCACGCGCAGCAGCAGCTTGTCGCGCGCCGGGCCCGGCACCTGGGCGGCCGCGGGCAGGTCGTCGAGCTTGAAGAACACACCTTTCGACGTGCCGCCACGCATGTAGGTGGCGGGAATCCGGATCTGCGGGGACGCGGGCATGGGCAGCGGGGCCTCGGGCTGTGGAGAGGGAGCGGGCCAGACCGACCGTCCGGACAGCAGCCGGCCGGCATGACGCGGGGTGGGAATTATCGCATGCAGCCATGCCGTACCCGCCGCAACGCGTGCAATCCGCACGGCAGTCATGCCCCGATGCGCCCGCCTCCGGCACAATCGCGCACGGCACCCCCACCTTCACTCAAGCGGAGCAGCGCCCATGGCCATGGACGTGATCGACTACAAGCTGTACGGCGAAGACATGCAGTTCGTGGAAATCGAACTCGACCCCAACGAGGCAGCGATCGGCGAAGCCGGCGCGATGATGTTCATGGAAGATGGCATCACCATGGACACCATCTTTGGCGACGGCTCGCAGGCCAGCAAGGGCTTCTGGGGTGCGCTGGCCGGGGCTGGAAAGCGGCTGGTAACCGGCGAGAGCCTGTTCACCACGGTGTTCTCGAACCAGGGCCTGGGCAAGCGCAAGGTGGCCTTCGCCGCGCCGTATCCGGGCACCATCCTGCCGGTGCACCTGCCGGATGTCGGCGGCACGCTGATCTGCCAGAAGGATTCCTTTCTGTGCGCGGCCAAGGGCGTGTCGATCGGCATCGCGTTCCAGAAGCGGCTCGGCGTCGGCCTGTTCGGCGGCGAGGGCTTCATCATGCAGAAACTCGACGGCGACGGCCTGGCCTTTGTCCACGCCGGCGGCACGATGCACGAGCGCACCCTGGCACCGGGCGAGATCCTGAGGGTCGACACCGGCTGCATCGTGGCGCTGCAGCCGTCGGTGGATTTCGACATCCAGTACGTCGGCAAGCTGAAGTCGGCGCTGTTCTCCGGCGAAGGCCTGTTCTATGCCGTGCTGCGAGGCCCGGGCAAGGTCTGGCTGCAATCGCTGCCGCTGTCGCGGATGGCCAACCGCATCGTCATGGCGGCACCGGCGATCGGCGGCCGCTCGCGCGACGAAGGCTCGCTGCTCGGCGGCGTCGCCGGCGGCGGCCTGCTCGGGGGCCTGCTCGGCAGCGACGAGTGAGCCGCCGCGAACTTGCCGCCATTCCGACCGTCTGACCTTCGGCGCTACCGCCGCCCGACCTGGAGTTCATCGTGAATCTGCATCTGCCTCCGCCGCCGCTGCCTCGACCCGCCGTGCGCCGGCTGCTGGCCGGCGGTACCCTGCTGCTGGCCCTGCTGGGCTGTTCCGCACCGCCGGCGGTGATGGCCGAAGCACCGGCCGCCGATGGCCCATCCGCCGCCCAGGCCACCGCCAGCGGCAGCCGCAACTGCAAGGCGATCGGCGACTTCTACTGGGAAATCGGCGACGGCAAGGGCGCGATCGCGTCCGGCTCGGTCGGCGACGAATACTCGGCCAGCAAGTCGATCTCGATCGCATCGGCCTCGAAGTTCGTCTGGGGCGCCTACGTCCTGGAAAAGATCGGCAAGAACCGCCAGCCGGATGACAGCACCGTGCAGGCGCTGACCATGCGCGCCGGCTTCACTGGCTTTAATCCGATCGCCTGCCTGCTCAGCCGTACGGTGGAAGCCTGCGCGACCTCCCGCTCCAATGCGCTGCTGGCGCAGAGCGATGTCGGCCACTTTTCCTACGGCGGCGGCCACGACCAGCGGCTGGCGGTTGATCTCGGGCTCGGCCGGCTCAGCGCCGGAGAACTGACCCGCGAGGTTCGCAGCTATCTCGGCAACGACCTCGGTCTCGCCTACAAGAAGCCACAACCGGCTGGCGGCATGGAAGGCTCGCCGGCCGACTACGCAGGCTTCCTGCGCAAGATCATCAATGGCCAGCTGCGGATGCACGACTTCCTCGGCACCCATGCGGTCTGCACCTTGCCCGGCCGCTGCCCCGGCGCGCTGCTGAGCCCGGTGAAGGAAGACTGGCATTACAGCCTCAACCACTGGGTGGAGGACGACCCGCGCACTGGCGATGGCAGCTTCTCCTCGCCGGGGCTGCAGGGCTTCTATCCGTGGATCTCCGCCGACAAGAAGACCTACGGCATCGTCGCCCGCGAAGTGCTGCGCGCCAACGCCTACTGGGCCAGCGTCGAGTGCGGGCGCGATATCCGCAAGGCGTATTTCAGCGGCAAGCCGGTGCCTTGAAGGTCGGAAAGCCGCGTTCCTCGCCCGCCCTGCGACGAACGGCGGAACGCCTGCGCGCCGCGCCCTGCGCACCTGAATCGGCCCGGACCGCATGAACCCCGGCAATCCGATGTCCCGGCTGGCGCTGCGCTTCTGCGCCTGGTCGGAGAAATGGTTCCCGGACGCCTGGGTGTTCTCGGTATCGGCGGTGCTGATCGTCTGTGTGGCGGCACTGGCGATCGGCGCCACGCCCGCCGCCACGGCGCGCGCTTTCGGTGACGGCGCCTGGTCGCTGATCCCGTTCACGATGCAGGTCTGCTACGTGCTGATCGGTGGCCACGTGGTGGCGCTGTCGCCGCCGGTGGCGCGGCTGATCGAGCGGCTGGCGGCGCGACCGCAGACCGGTCCCGGCGCGGTCGGGCTGGTGGCGATGACCTGCATGGGCCTGTCGCTGCTGCAC
>CAYPJK010000078.1:0-9218 GCA_964411025.1 uncultured Nevskia sp. | reverse complement strand
GCTGCGCAGCACGCGGATCGACACCTCGTCTTCCAGCGTCAGCGCCGGGGCATCGATATGGATACCGTCGGCCGGCCACGGTGGCGAGTCGAGGTTCGGCACCGGTGCCGGCGGGTCGTAGCGGCGCAGGCTCGAGCAGACCAGCCGGCCGTCGATCAGCAGGCCGGCTTCACGGAAGTACAGCGAGGTGTAGACGGCCTTGCGCAGCCGCTCGAGGCTAGCCTCGGGGCAGTCGGCCTCAACCGTCGTCACCAGCTCCGTCAGCGCTGACTCGGCGGCGCCGAACACGTCGTCGACGCGGCGCTCGAGCAGCATCGAATAGCGGTCCAGTCGCTGTCGCGCATCGTCATTGGCCTGTCGCCAAGTCACCGCCAGCGTCAGTGCCGGCGGCAGCAGCCCGGCGACCACGGCGGCCAGGGCGATCATTGCCAGCTTGCGTCTGCGACGGGGTATCACCTGCAGCAGCTCCCGGTCCGAACGTCGTCCATCAAGGGTGGTGCGGTGGCAGCCGGACGCTGCCGAGCCTGCAACGGTAGGGCGGCGCCATCGGCTATGGTCGTTGTGCCGGAGCAGTGGTCGACACGGGCGGCGCCGACGGCGGCGGATGGCGGGCATCCTCACGGGCCTGCACGGCGGCGCGCAGCTGGTCGACGTTCTCGCGCAGCACATCGGCCACCAGTTCATCGGTGCGCGGGTCGTTGAGCACGTCGTGGACGATGCCGATCGCGGTGTCGATCACCGAGTTGACGATGTCGCCATAGAACGGCAGCCGGTTGAGTGCCTTGGTACGCGGATGGGCCTTCAGCTTCTCGGCGATCATCGCGCGCAGCTCGCGGTCGTTTTCCTCCAGCGCCCGGGCGATGTTGCGGGTATAGGTGCCTTTCTTCAGCACTTCGGAGACTTCCGCCAGCACGGCCAGTGTCACCACGCCCCCGATCGCGCGCAGCACGGCGTCCTTGAAACGGCTGACCAGGCGATAGGTAAATTCGTCGCCCAGCGCGCGATCGGCGGCCATGCCGAAGCGCGACAGCAGAATCACGATCCGCACCACCCGGAACAGCCGGAAGCCGCGCAGCGCCGGCTCGGAGACCGGGATCATGCCGAGGATCTCGTACCAGTTGCGGACCAGATAACGGCGGCTCCAGCCGTCCTGCCGCCAGCGCCACAGGAACTCGACGGCAAAGATGGCGCAGATCGCGTAGTCCGCGGCGATCAGCCGGGCGCTGAGTGCCGGCGATACCCGGCCCCAGCTTTCCCAGCTCAGCAGGCCGATCGACACCAGCGCCAGCACCAGCAGCAGCCAGTCCAGAAGTGGCACCCGGCGGGCGCCGTCGATCAGGCCGGGGTGGGCGACGGGCGCGGTCATCGGGCGGCTCGGGCGGCTTGCAAAGCCTGCATGGCGACTCAGTGCGGCGTCGTTGACGAGCGCTGCTCCCGGCGTTCCTTGATGCGTTCGCGCAGCTTCTGTTTCTGCTGCTCGCAGGCCTCGGGATTGGCCGCGCAGCGGTCACGCAAGGTCTCGGCACGCTCGCGCAGTTCCTGCTTGCGGGCTTCGCAGGCGTCGGGATTGGCGGCGCAGCGGGCCTTCAGCTCGTCGACCTGCTCGTGCACCCGCTCGCAGGCGGCCGGATCGGCAGAGCAACGCCGTTTCAGCCGCTCGCCAGCCGCCGCGCAGGCCTCTGGGTGCTCGCGGCAATAGTCGCCCGCCGCAGCGCTGGCGGCGCGCGCCGCGCCGGACCACAGGCCTGCCGCAAGCAGGGCCAAAACGACTGCAGACGGGATGCGGGGCATGGGACTCTCCTCAAGGTCGTTCGAATCGTGGCGATAGCAAACCACGAATGCGGTGCCGGTGGGGCGCCGCGAGGGCGAGGGCATCCCTCCGTTGTCGCCCTCCTTGACAGCACCGTTCCCGCCACCCGAAATGCCGCCATGAGCCTTGCCATCCCGCTGTGGATTACCCATCCCGCCTGCACCCGCCACGAGATGGGCGCCGGCCATCCGGAGTCGATCGAGCGCCTGCACGCGATCCACGACCGGATGATCGCCAGCGGCCTGCTGCCGATGTTCCGGCAGGTCACCGCGCCGCTGGCCAGCCGCGAGGCACTGGTGCGGGTGCACGAGCCGAGACTGGTCGATTTCCTGCTCGCCGCGCGGCCGCAACCGGGGGCCTACCAGCGCATCGACGGCGACACCGCGATGAACGCCCACAGTGCCGAAGCCGCCCAGGCTGCTGCCGGTGCCGTGGTACTCGGGGTCGACGAAGTGCTGGCCGGCAAGACCCGCTTCGCGTTCTGCGCCGTGCGCCCGCCCGGCCACCATGCCGAGCGCCGCCGGGCGATGGGCTTCTGCCTGTTCGACAACGTCGCCGTCGGTGCAGCCCAGGCGCTGGCCAGCGGCCTGGAGCGCGTTGCCGTGCTGGATTTTGACGTTCACTACGGCAACGGCACCTCCGACATCTTCCGTGACGATCCCCGCGTACTGGTCTGCAACACCTACCAGGACCCGTACTACCCCGGCTGGGTCAGTGACCCGCTGCGGCTTCACATCGTCGACGCTCCGCTTCGCGCCGGCGACGGCAGCGACGCGTTCCGGGCGGCGGTCGACAGCCGCTGGGCGCCGGCGATCGATGCCTTCCAGCCGCAGCTGATCCTGGTGTCTGCCGGCTTCGATGCCCACGGCCAAGACCCTCTGGCCGGCCTCGACCTGGTATTCGACGACTTCTCCTGGATCGGCAGCCGTGTCCGCCAATGGGCCGATCGTCATGCCGGCGGCCGGGTGGTGGCGACGCTGGAAGGCGGCTACGACCTGTTCGCCCTGGCGCGCAGCGTGGAGTCGTTCGTGCGGCCATTCACGGTTTGACGGAGGGGCATCGGAATGAGCCAGGGCGGCATTCGGCCGATCGAGTCGCCGGCATTTTCGCCGGCCTCCGCCAAGTACGGCCGTTTGCTGCCGCCGCCGCTGATCGGTGGCAGGGTCGATAGCACAACGGCGTTGCGCAACCTCGGCCTTGCGATGATCGAAAATGCGGGCCGTCCCTCGATCGACAATGACCGAATCCCCGCTGCCTACACTTACTTCGGACAATTCATCGATCACGATTTGACGCTTGATCTGGTGTCGACTTTTGAAGCCGAGATCGATCAGACAGCCAGCCGGAATTTCCGGACTGCGGCACTCGAACTGGATTCGTTGTACGGGCTTGGCCCGCACGGCTCGCCATTCCTGTACCGCCAGCGGTTTCGGGACCGGTTTCGTCTTGGCGAGCTACGCGACGCCACCAACGGAGGCGATCTGGAACTTGATCTGCCACGTCTTGAGGACGGAACACCGCTGATCGCTGACCCCCGGAACGATGAAAACCTGTTGGTCAGCCAGTTGACCGTTGCTTTCCTGCGCCTGCATAACCGATTTGCGGACGAGCAGACCGCCAAAGACTGGCGTGATCGCCACGAGGCGGCCAAGCAACTGCTGCGTTGGCATTATCAGTGGGTCGTGCTGAACGATTACCTGCCGAGGGTTGTCGGGGAACAGTGCGTCAAGGACCTTCTGAGTGGTCACCGAAGGCTCTATGACCCGATCGATGAAGCGCAGGAGGCATTTATCCCGATCGAGTTCTCCGTTGCGGCATTTCGCTTCGGCCACAGCCAGGTACGGGCGAGCTATCGGATCAACGCCCAAACCCAAGAAGATGTTCCGACCTTCCCTGCGCCGCCGTTACCCGACAGGTTCGAGCTTCCGGGTGTCACCAAGCCGCGCCCCAGTCTGCAGGGCGGGCCAGTTCGGCAACGAGACGTGGTCAATTGGTCGTTCCTGATCGGGGACGGTCACGATATGCAGCGATCGCTGAGGATCGGACCTCGATTATCCGAGCCACTGCGTGCATTGCCTGTCGACCTACTTCGTGACGCCCCCGAGCGTGGCGTGTTGGCGGTTCGAAACTTACTGCGCGGCGCGCAGCTTCGGCTTCCCGATGGCCGCGCAGCCGCCATGTTTGCAGCGGCGTTGATCTCGACCTCGGACATTCAGCCGTTGGATGAGGCGGCGATATGGTCTTCCTTTGAACCCCATCGACTTGCCGAGGTGCCACTCTGGTTCTACATCCTGCGCGAAGCGGAATTGCACGGCGATGGTGGCCGCAGGCTCGCAGGGCTTGGCGCGCGCATCGTCGCCGAAACCATCATCGGGGTGCTGCAGAAGGATCCGCGCTCAATCCTGCGTGACGGCAAAAGCTTTGAGCCAAGACCGGACCTCATGCACCAAGGCAAGTTCGATCTTGAGGCCTTGCTCCGCGCAGCGGGAATGCCGTTCGTAGGATGATCCCGCTACCGCTCTTGCAGCCGGACTTTCACATCAGCAGCGTGCCGCAGGATCTTCTGGCTTTGCCGCCGACCAGCGGACGATGCGCGAGGCAGCACACAGGGTCTTGGCGATGAGCTTAGCCGCGATGGCGCGGTCTGTTTCCGCAGTGAGCTTCAGCAGATCCCGCGCTGCAACGAATGCTTCGGGCTGAACACTCTGGAACTTTGCCACCCGGGTATCGCCCTCGCGGTCAAACGTCCAGCCGTGCTCCTCAGCAAACGTCCCAGGGTCGGTCGTCAGCAGTTGAGCCGCGGCGTCGTCACCAATGGCGGCTTCGAAGGCGGCAATCAGATCGCCGACGGTCGGCGCACGCAATCCTTCAGTCATGGTCAAGCTCCTCGTGGTGATCGTTCAGGGTGAGTTTCATGGGCACTGTCGCGGACGACCGATGCCAGCAGCGGATCGGACGCCAGATGTGTGCAGAGATCGCAGGTATCGACATAGCCTTCGCGGAGTCGAGACTGATGACCCGCGCGCACCACGGCCGGCAGAAACGATGCTGGCCCGGCAGCACGCAGGCGCTGGTGGACGGGATCGCGGTGCAGGCGATGCAGTGCGCGCGCGAGTGTCGCCGTGCGGATATTGCCCAGCGTGTGCAGCTCGGAAACCGGCCCGGAACTGCAGCAGGCGAGCACCCGTCCATCGGCGGCGATCATCGTGTCGTCCGATGGGCAACGGCCGAGCGGAATGCCGCGCGGGCGTATCAGCTCGTGGTCGGCAACCGCTCCCTGGCTTCGTCCGGGGCCGATGACGGCGAACGACTCGACCTCGTCAGCCCAGGCGGCGGCGGCAGACAGATCGGCGTCCGGCGCACTCGACAGATCGGCTTCTGTCACCGCCTGCTTGAGTACCGTGCGCAGCCCGCATTGCCGCGCGGCTTGCAGTGCATGAGTCACCCGTTCTGCCGGAACGAAGGCGCGATGGAAGCGGCTGCTGCTGATGCCAAGCAGGCGCAGTCCGGCGTCGGCCAGCGGCGCCAGTACCTCGACCCCACGCGATACCGAGGTTGCCCAGAAGCCGTTGCTGACACAGCCGACGATGGCGCCCAGCGTCTGGCCGTGTGCAATGAGTGCGCGAAGCTGCGCCAGGTCGAGAAATGGCTCGCCGCCAGTCAGGGCGAACTCCAGCTGTCCTGTGTTCAGCGCCGCAGCCTCGTCCATCACGGCACGCAGTTCGTCGGTGCCGAGCGTGGCAGTGCCCTGCGGCCCGCAAGCGGCGGAGCAATGCGCGCAGCGGGCATTGCATCGGGAAGTGATCTCGATCCCGAGCCTCACTGCGCTGGCTTCTCCGCTGCTGGCAGCCGCGATTCGGCAACTTCCCGCGCATCCTGGCCGAGCCTCTGGCTGATCAGGGTCCATTCCTTTGTCAGCGAATGGGTCGGCGCCAGGTCGTCAAAGCGTAGCGCTACCGGTGTCGCAAGCTGCTGGCGGGCCTGCGCTGTGTCGCCTGCCGCGAGTGCCTGACGGGCCAGTGCCAGGCGGATCTGCCGGGTCAGGATGTGGCTTGTCCCGTAGTGGGTGCTGCTGCGGCGCAGGGCGTCCTGCAGCTCATTGCCGGCAGCCGCGATGTCGCCCTTGTCGAGCAGAGCTTCGCCGAGCACCAGCCGCACCAGCACCGACTGATCGAAGCCGCTCTCGTTCTGAAGCGCCAACAAGGCGCGGCGCGCGAGGTCGATCGATTCGTCGTGACGCCGTTGCAGCAGGCGAGTTCTGGCCAGCCCTGCCATCGCCGTGATTCGCGGCCCGCTCGGCGCTTCGCCCCAGGCATCGGCGATCCGGAGTGCGCTGCGGAAAGCGGCTTCGGCGTCGTTGTAGCGTCCGGTTTCGTTGGCGATCTGTCCAAGCGTCAGCTGCATCAGCCCGACGCTTTCGTGGCTCGCGCCGTGCGCACGCACCGCCCGCGCGATGCCGTCGTTCGCGACCTGAGCAGCTTCGTCGTAGCGGCCGTACTTGGACAGTGCCACAGCGAGACCGTCGCAGGTCAGGGCGATTGCTGCGTCGTCGTCAGGGTGGTGCTTCAGCTGGTCGTCGAGAATGCTGCGGAACGCATCGCGGGCGGTTGCCAGCTGGCCCCGGTGAAGCCAGGACCAGGCGACCTGGGAACGGAGCCGCAGGACTGAACTGTCCAGCGCGCCGTAGCGTTCGGCGGCGCCTTGCGCCAGCGCCTGATAGTCGGCGAGATGGGCCGGGTCACGCCCCATCGCGAATTTCAGCGTGGCCAGCTCGGCAGCATCCCGGACAGCGCTGCGCTCGTCGCGACCTCCGGCTGCCAGATGCCCGGCCAGTGCACGCTCCAGTTGTTCCTCTGCCTCGGCGCTCATCTCCAGCGCATTGAATGACAGCCCGAGCGCGGCGTTCAGGTCGGCAGCCGTCCCAGGGTCGTCGACGAACCGTTCGCCGACGCGGCTGGCGCCGGCTTTCAGCAGTGCTGCCACCGTCATGTCCTTGACCGGTACCTTCCATGCGGTCACCGGTGCGAACAGGTCATGCGTCAGGAATTCGCTGACCGCCTGGGCACGACGCGCTTCGGCTTCCGCACGCCGGGCCTCGTCGCCGGCACGCGTCGATTCGCGTTCGGCCAGCTGGCGTGCGGCCCGTGCATCGACATACAGGATCGTGCTGGCAGCAAAGCCCACGAACAGCGCGGCGAAGGCCGCAATCACGCCGAACCGTCGCGCCTTCATTCGCTCGGCGGCACGCAGGGCCGATTCGGCACGGCGCGCGGCTTCCAGGGCATCGACATGGGCCTGGCGGCGGGCGGCCAGCGCGCGCAGCCGGGTCGCCAGTTCGGCGGCGCTGGCGAGCCGCCGCTCCGGATTGTTCTCGGCGGCGGCGGCGATGTCGTCGCGCAGCATCGGGTCGTCGATGCCGACTTCCCAGCCGGCGCCGAGCTGCCGACGCAGGTTGCCGACCACGAACTGGTAGAGCATCACGCCCAGTGCGTAGATGTCGGCCTTGGCGGTGGCCGGGTGCCCGGCGGCCACTTCGGGGGCCAGGTAGAGCAGGGTGCCGGCGTTCAGATCGGCATTGGGGTCGATGATCTGGGTGAAGCCGCCCCGGGTGATTTCGAGCCGCGCGAGCACGCTGGGATCGAGCAGCCGGCTGGCGCCGAAGTCGGCGAGGCGGATGCCGGGAATGTCGTCGCTGCCGGGAACGACGAAGACGTTGGCTGGCTTCAGGTCCTTGTGCAGCACGCCGACCAGATGGACGTCGGCCAGCGCATCGGCGATTCGGGCCACCAATTCGATGCGCGCTTCCAGCGGTACCCGTGCCGGGCCGCCCTGGCTGTCGAACCATTCCAGAAGACTGCCGCCCTGGCAGTACTCGGTTTCGATGAAATACGGCGGCTCGTCGAAGTTCCAGTCGAGCACATCGACGTAATGGTCCTTGTCGCCCAGGCTCTGCCGCAGCAGCCGGTGGATGGTCACCTCGCGCTTGAGCGCCGACAGCCCGTTGGCATCGGTGGTGAACTTGAAGACGCGGTGCTCGCGCAGCTTGGCGTGTTCGGCCAGCCAGGTATCGCCGGTCTGGCCCAGGCGGCGCAGCAGGCGCCAGTTCGTCCGCAGCGGCGGCTGGTCGCCAATCTGGAAGCCGAGCTTGGCCTCCGCGATGGTTGCGTTGTGATGGTCGTCTTCCTGCAGCTGCACCGGTGCATCGAAGCGGTAGCCGAAACCGTGCACGGTCTTCAGCCAGGCGCTGCCCTGCTCGCCCAGCACATCGCGGACGCTGGACACGCAGTTGCCGACCACGGCTTCGTTGACGATCCGGCCGGTCCACAACGCGTCCAGCAGTTCGCTCTTGGTGATCAGCTCGCCGGGATGACGCAGCAGCAGCATCAGCAGGTTCAGCGGCTTCGGCTCGATGGCCAGCAGTTCGCCGTCGCGGCGCAGTTCACGCCGGGTTTCGTCAAGCTCGAACGTGCCGAAGCGCCAGCGCGCGCTGTGCAGCGCAGGACCGGCCCGCTGACTGAAGTCAGGTTCGATCTTTTTTGGCATCCCTGTCGCCTGTGATGAGCGTGCTGTTCTGGTCATCGCCCCTTTTCGAGCCCGGCGCCGAACGGCGGCAGGGCGCGCAACGGTGCGCTGCGTCACGGAACCACGATCTTCAGGCTTTCAACGGATTCTTGACGAGCCGTTCACTATGGCAACTGTGACGGACCGCACAGTTGCCTCTGGCGGGCTTTCCGGCCGGCTCACGGCCCGGTCTGGCATCAGGACGAGCAGCTGACCTCGATGTGGCGCGCTTCCGGCGGCGGCTCGGCGGCGTAGTGCTCGCAGGCGGGCTGCTCGGCAAACGGCTGCGCGAGCACGGCGAACAGCCGCGCGATCTCGCTCGCATCGCCGGCTTCGGCCTGGGCGATCGCCGCCTGCGCGAGGTGGTTGCGCAGCACGAATTTCGGGTTGATGGCGTTCATCCGGGCTGCGCGTTCACGATCGTCGCTCTGCTCGGCGCGTAGCCGGGCGCGGTAATCGGGCAGCCAGGCGTCGAGCGCGGCGAGATCAAGGATTTCTTCGCGCAAACCGCTTCCTGTGACGGCATCCGGCTGATCGTCGGCGATCCGCACGCGTGCCAGATGGCGCCAGCTGCGGGTGAAATCGGCCTTGCTCGATGCCAGCAGGCCGAGCCAGCGATTGATCAGGGCTTCGTCGCCGTCGCGGCGTTCGCGCAGGCCGAGCTTGGCGGTCCAGCGCTCGGTCATGGCCGATGCATAGGCGTCCGGGTAGCGATCGGCGATCGGCTGGGCGCGTGCCACCGCCGCTTCCGGGGTATCACCGAGCAGCGGCAGACAGGCCTGCAGCAGCTTGGTGCAGTTCCAGTGGCCGATCATCGGCTGGCGGTCCCAGGCGTAGCGGCCACCCT
>CAYPJK010000077.1:0-9276 GCA_964411025.1 uncultured Nevskia sp. | reverse complement strand
ACCGGCGCCGGCATCGTCGTCTGCCCGACCACCGTGCTGTTCATGGATGGTCACCAGATCGACACTGACGCCAGCTGGCGTGCCCGGCTCGCCGCCTGCTGTGCCGACGCCGACATCCGCCTGGTCGACGGCCGCCTGCTGACCACCCGCCAGACCCTGCTGAACGCCGGCATCAAGTATCTGGCGCGCACCCAGAGCCAGGCGGTGGCGGTCGACCAGGAAAGCTCGGCGGTCGGCGATGTCGCCAAGGCGCGCGGCCTGCCGTTCCTGGTCGTGCGCGCGATCGTCGACGATGCCGAAGCGACCCTGCCGAACGCGGTGATCGACGGCGTCGACGCCTACGGCCGGCCGAAGGCGGCCAGCATGATCGGCGGCCTGCTGAAGGCGCCGTGGCAGATCGCCAAGCTGCCGGGGCTGGCGCGCTCGTTCAACGCCGCGCAAGCCAGCCTGCGCGAGGTCAGCCTCGCTGCACCGGCGTTCGCCTTCCATCCCTGAATCGACGATGCCCCAGCCGCAGACCACTGCCCTTGTCACCGGCGCGACCGGCTTCGTCGGTTCCGCCGTCGCGCGCCGCCTGTTGGCCGAAGGCTTCAAGCTGCGGCTGTTGAGGCGGCCCAGTTCGGATCGTCGCAACCTGGCCGGCCTTGATGCCACGGTCGTCGACGGCGATCTGACCGATCCAGCCTCGCTGAAGAAGGCGGTGAAAGGCTGCGACGCGGTATTTCATGTCGCCGCCGACTACCGGCTGTGGGCGCCGAATCCGGATGAGCTGTATCAGGCCAATGTCGATGGCTCGCGGGCGCTGGTGGCGGCGGCCCATACGGCTGGCGTGCAGCGGATCGTCTACACCTCGAGCGTGGCCGTGCTCGGCATTCCGAAGGACGGCCGGCCCGGCGACGAGGACACGCCGGTGACGGTTGCCGACATGATCGGCCACTACAAGCGCTCCAAGTATCTGGCCGAGGAAGCGGTGCGCGAACTGGCCGCGAAGGGGGCACCGGTGGTGATCGTCAATCCGTCCACACCGATTGGCCCGCGTGATGTGAAGCCGACGCCGACCGGTCGCGTGGTGCGTGATGCCGCTGCCGGCAAGATGCCGGCCTTCGTCGATACCGGCCTGAACATCGCCCATGTCGACGACGTTGCCGAGGGCCACTGGCTGGCCTACACGCGCGGCGTGGTCGGCCAGCGCTACGTGCTGGGCGGCGAGGACATGAGCCTGAAGCAGATTCTCGCCACCATCGCCGGCATCACCGGCCGCCGAGCGCCGACGCTCCAACTGCCGCATGCCGCAGTGATGCCGGTGGCGCAGGCGGCGGAGTTCCTCGCCCGCTTCACCGGCCGCGCGCCGGTGGCGACGGTGGAGGAAATCCGCATGTCGAAAAAGCGCATGTACTTCTCCTGCGCGAAGGCGAGGCGCGAACTCGGCTATGCCCCACGCCCGGCGCGCGAGGCGCTGGTCGACGCCGTGGCCTGGTTCCGCGACAACGGCTATCTCTGATTGCCAGGCCGCTGGCGCTGCCACGCGCGGCGCAGTTCGGCCCACTGCCAGCTCAGCAGCGCTGGAATGCCGTAGCCGAGTTCCCGAACCCGCTTGGCCAGCGACAGCGCCACGGCCGCGTCGGGCGGCACGCCGAGCAGCCGGCCGAACAGCACGAAGCCCATTTCCTGCACGCCAAGGCCGGCCGGCACGAAGAACGCGAAATGGCGAACGGACAAGCCCAGCGCTTCGAGTGCGATCGCCGCCAGCGGGCTGATCGGCTGGCCGAGCAGACGCAGCGCCAGCCAGACCTCGAAGCTGCCAGCGACCATGCCGGCCAGCTGCCACAGCAGGCTGATTCCGAGCTCGCGGCGGCGCGCGAACAGCGCCTGCAGTTCCGTGTCCAGCCGCCCGGCATCGCCGAACAGTGCGGCGACCCGGCTTTCCTCGCCGAGCATGCCGACCATCGCCTGCTCGATCCGTGCGAACACCGCGCCGTGGCGCAGCAGCGCGTAGAGAAGCACCGGCACCGGCAGCGTGGCGGCCAGCCCGCCGAGCAGCGCGCCGGCCAGGTCGCCGCCGTCAAGCGCGATCGCCAGGCATAGCCCGGCGGCAACGAAGAGGTAGACGTTGACGATCGTCAGCAGCGTTTCCATCACCACGCTGGCGGTCACCGCGGCACCATCGGGCACCCGCCACAAGGTCAGCCGGATGCCGACCACCTCACCACCGACGCCGCTGACCGGCAACAGCCGCCCCACCGCTTCGCGGACCGAGGCGATCCACCACAGGAACGACAGCTGCGCCCTACTGCCGGCGTCGCGATGGCGCAGCAGCACGCGCCAGCCTTCGGCATCCAGGGCGATCGGCAGCGCATGGAACGGCACCAGCCACAGCAGCCCCCAGCCGGCCGTGGCCAGCAGCGCGAGGATTTCCGCACTGCCGCCGTGCACGACCAAGCCGATCAGCAGCGCCAACCCCAGCAGACCGAACAGCGCCAGCAGCCAGCGGCGAATCACGGCGCGACGAGGTCGGCCCAGCGGCCAGTGACGATGCCGCGCGCGGCGATCACGTCGCGGACCCGGGGCGACAGCAGGGCCGCCAGTTCGTCGTCGTGCCGGTAGCCGGCCATCGTCGTGGTCAGGCCACGGCGTGTGGCCGGGTGAAGGTAGATCTCGTGCAGGCCGGGCGGTAGCCGGTCGATCGCCGCCAGCAGTGCGGCTTCGTCGGTGACGCCGGTCGAGGCCAGTCCGGCCAGCGTGTCGTTGCTGGCCATGCCAGCACGCCGCAGCCGGCGCCGGGTCAGCGCGATCCACGGCGTCAGCCACGGCGCGGTGCCGGGCTCGTGCGGCAGGCGCACCGCCCGCAGGCCGAAGTCGTGGCCGATGTCGAGCATCAGGCCGAGCACGGTTGGGTGCAGGTGGAAGTGCTTGTGGGTATCGGCGTGGTCCAGCACCAGCCCGGTGGCGGCGAAGGCCTGGAACTGGGCGCGGATCTCGATGGCCAGCTGGCGGCGGATGCGGGGCAGAAAGAAGTAGCGGAAGCCGTCGCGGACCATGTGGTCGCCGAAGCGGCCTTCGGCATCGACCAGATCGGGAATCAGCCGCCTCGGCGACACCGCCCAGCCGTCGGCCAGCACCAGGTGCAGGCCGACGCCGAGCGTCGGCAGCCGTCTGGCGATCGCCACCGCGCCGGCGGCGGCGGGCGCGCCGATCATCAGGCTGGCGCTGGTCAGCTCGCCGTCGACATGCGCCTGCTCGACGGCCTCGTTGACCGCGTCATCGAGGCCGAAATCGTCGGCGGTGAGGATCAGCTGGATCACGCGCCGCTCGGGCCGCAACGGGGCTGCGATCAGGCCGCGCGGGCGCGCAGGAAGCGGAAGAACTCGACTCCTTCGCGCAGCCGGCGCTTGAGCATGTCCCAGTCGGTCAGCATCTCGCGGACGATCTCCCAGATCTTCGACGGCCGGAAGTAGAAGCGCCGATAGAACACTTCCATCGCCGCGAAGATCTCGTCCTTCGACAGGTGCGGGTAGCTGATCGCCGCCAGCTGCACGCCCTGCGAATTGACCAGGTTCACGGCCTCGTTCTCGGCCAGCCAGCCGTTATCGACCGCCTGCTGGTACAGCGTGGTGCCGGGGTAGGGCGCCGCCAGCGAGACCTGGATCGTGTGCGGGTTGATCGCCTTCGCCCACTCGATGGTCTTTTCGATCGTGTCGCGTGTTTCGCCCGGCAGGCCGAGAATGAAGGTGCCGTGGATGACGATGCCGAGGCGTCGGCAGTCTTCGGTGAAGCGCTCGGCGATGTCGGTCTTCAGGCCCTTCTTGATGTTGTGCAGGATCTGGTCGTCGCCGGATTCGTAGCCGACCAGCAGCAGCCGCAGGCCGTTCTCCTTCATCAGCTTCAGCGATTCGTACGGTACGTTGGCCTTGGCGTTGCAGCTCCAGGTCCAGCCCAGCTTGCCGAGGCCGATCGCGATCTCGTGGACCCGCGCCATGTTCGATGAGTCGGTGAAGGTGTCGTCGTCGAACATCAACTCTTTCACTTCCGGCATGTGTTCCTTGATCCAGCGCGCTTCCTCGATCACGTTGGCGGCGGAGCGCACCCGGTAGCGGTGGCCGCCAACGGTCTGCGGCCACAGGCAGAACGTGCACTTCGAACGGCAGCCGCGGCCGGTGTAAAGCGACACGTAGGGGTGCTGCAGATAGCCGATGAAGTAGTTCTTGATCGTCAGATCGCGCTGATAGACCGGCGCTACGAACGGCAGCGCGTCCATGTCCTCGATCGTCGCGCGCGGCGGATTGTGGACCAGCTGGCCGTCCTCCCGCCGATAGCTGATGCCGGTGATCTCAGCCCACGGCCGCTGGTTCGCGGCCAGCTCGGCGCAGGTGTAGTCGAACTCCTCGCGGGCGACGAAATCGATCGCCGTCGAGGCCTTCAGCGAGCCGGCCGGATCGACGGCAACCTTGGCACCGACCAGCCCGATGACGATGTCCGGGCAGCGAGCCTTGAGCAGTTCGGCGAACTTGGCGTCGGTTGGAAACGAGGGGGTCGAGGTATGGATGATGACCAGCGCGTAGTCGCTGGCCAGCGCCAGCGTGGCCTCGACCGACAGCTCGTCGGCCGGCGCATCGACGACCCGGCTGCCGGGCACCAGCGCGGCCGGCTGGGCGAGCCAGGTCGGGTACCAGAAGCTCTTGATCTCGCGCTTGGCCTGATAGCGCGAGCCGGCGCCGCCGTCGAAGCCATCGAACGAGGGCGCTTGCAGGAACAGCGTTTTCAGCGGGGCTGAATCGGAGACAGGCATGCGGCGGTCCTTCAACTGCGGAGGCGGGAAGCGGAAGGCGCGATCTTCATCGGACGGCCTCGCCAGTGCACGCCGTTGCCGGCCAAGGCGAGTGCCCAGAGCAGCAGCGACAGGCTATCCCGCAGCGGCACCAGCAGCGCGCCGGCGAGCTGTGCCGCCGGTGGACGTCGTCCATCGAACCGTAGCATGAGGCGTGCCGTTAGCGCGGTCAGCGCCAGCGCGGTGGCGGCCGTGCCGCTGCCGGCCAGCAGCCAGCCGGCGCTGGCCACCGGCGTCGTGAAGCAGATGAAGGTGAATGCGTAGCCGAGCGGTTCGATGCGCCGGATCGAGCGCAGCCAGCGCAGTTCGCGAGCCGCGAGATCGGCAAGCCGCCCTTCGATCACGTCGGTGGTCACTTCGCATTCCGACAGGACGGTGCGATAGCCGGCACGCCGGCTCAGTTCGCCCAGCCACCAGTCATCGGCCACGTGGCGGGACAGCGCCTCGAAGCCGCCGCTGGCGACCAGCACGTCGCGGCGCAGCGCCAGCGTGGCGCCGAACGAATGCCGGTGCGCGCCAAAGGCGCGGCCGACGCAGACGGCGGCGGCAAACCAGTCGTCGATGAACTGGCTGCCGAGCCGCGACCACAGGCCGCCGACCGGATGGCCGCCGTAGAGGCAGGTGACCACGCCGATGCCGGGATCGGCGAGCGGCGCCGTCGCCCGGCGCAGCAGGTCTGGCGGAGCGTCGATGTCGCTGTCGGCCAGCAGCAGCCAGTCGTGGCGGGCATGTGGCAACAGGTTGATCAGGTTGGCAACCTTCAGGTTGATGCCGTGGCAGCGCTCGTCGATGACGATGCCGATATCGAGGGCAGGGAATTCCCGCGCCAGCCGCGTGACCACGGCCAGTGCAGCATCACTGGCCGCATGCAGCCCGAACAGCACCTGGAATTGCGGATGGTCCTGCAGGCAGAAGCTGCGCAGGTTCTCGTACAGGCGGGGCTCGCTGCCGGCCAGCGGCTTCAGCACGCTGACCGGGGCTCCGGTGGGCGGCTGCGGAATGGTGGCGGCGCGGCGCCGCCACTGCTGGCGGGCGACCAGCGCCAGCACCGCATAGGCCGCAGTCGCCAGCAGCAAGGCGTGGCCCAGCGTCGGAAGGATCGGCAAAACGGACAAGGGCCGGAGCAGGTCGAGGGACATCGCATCGTACCGAAGGCCTCGGCTGTCGATCGTGGCCGGCCGTGATCAGGATCACATTGGCCGTTGCAAGGGCTTCATGCCCCGAACCGGTGCATGACCGCGGGGTCGAAAATCCGGTCCCAAGCCGCTGATTCCACGACGGTAAGCGGAGCTTGATAGGGGTCCCATATTCGTCCTTGTCGCAACCGTCCTGTAAACTTTCGGCTCGTTCACGACTGTCCCGATTGCCCTCCGCGCGTCGCTCCGTTCCCGGTGGCGTCGCACTTCCGCCGGTTTTCCCGCCCCATGCACCACTCATGAGCGTCATGTCCACGACGCTTGACGCCGACCTTTGTGCTGCCGCCCAGGCACATCCCAACATCGCGCTGATCAAGTACTGGGGCAAGCGCGACGTGCCGCTGAACCTGCCGGTCGTCGGCTCCCTGTCGATCACGCTCGACACGCTGTGGACGCGCACGACGGTCCGCTTTGCGGCCGAGCAGCCGGCCGACCGCCTGCGCCTGAACGGTCGCGAGGACGCCAAGCAGCTGCGCAAGGTCAGCGCCTGTCTAGACCTGCTGCGCGCGCGCGCCGGCACCGGCCTGCGCGCCGAGGTCACCAGTTTCAACAACTTCCCGACCGGCGCCGGACTGGCATCGTCGGCATCCGGTTTCGCCGCGCTGGTGCTGGCCGCCGACGCCGCCCTGGCCCTGGGCCTGCCGCCGGCAACGCTGTCGGAGTTCGCAAGACGCGGCTCGGGCTCGGCCTCGCGCTCGATCTTCGGCGGCTATGTCGAGTGGGCGCTCGGCGACCGCGCCGATGGCGAGGATTCGGTTGCCCGGCCGATTCTCGAAGCATCGGCCTGGCCGCTGCGGGTCGCGGTGGCGATCACCTCGACGGCCGAAAAGGCGATCGGCTCGACCGAGGGCATGAACCGCACGGCCGACACCAGCCCGTACCAGCGCGCCTGGATCGACACCCAGGAAGCCGATCTGGCCGAAGCGCGCGCGGCGATTGCCGCCCGCGATTTCGAGCGGCTGGCAGCGATCTCCGAATTCAGCTGCCACAAGATGCATGCGCTGGCGATGGCCGCGAAGCCGGGCCTGCTGTACTGGAACGCGGCGACCATGGCGGCGATGCACGAAGTGCGGCGGCTCAGGGCGGCGGGCGTGCCGGTGTTCTTCACCGTCGATGCCGGTCCGCAGGTCAAGGCGATCTGTCTGCCGTCGGCGGCAACGCAGGTCGCCGCCGCGCTGCGCGAGATTCCCGGCGTGCTGAACGTGCTCGAAACCGGTCTCGGCGGCCCGGCGACGCGGATCGCGGTCGCCGACGCGGTCGCGGCATGACCCTCGTCGCCAGCGCGCCCGGCAAGCTGGTGCTGCTCGGCGAATATGCGGTGCTGGAAGGCGCGCCGGCCATCACCATGGCGATTGATCGCCGGGCCACGGTCCAGGTCAAGGCGCGCGCCGACGCACACGGTGATGTGTGGGCGCCGGACGTGCACGAGGCGCCGCTGCGCTTTGCGATCGGCACCGACGGCCTGCCCGATTGGTCGGCGGCCGGAGCCGCGGCAGCCCGGCTGAATCTGGTCGACGAAGTGCTGCGCGGGCTGGCCGCCGCGCAGCTCGGCGTGGCCGCCGGCAGCGGCTTCGACCTGGCGCTCGACACCTCGGCGTTCTTCGACGGCAGCGGCGCCAGCCGCGCCAAGCTCGGGCTCGGATCGAGTGCGGCGCTGACGGTGGCGCTGGCCTCGGCGCTGGTCACGCATGCGGGTCATTGCGAGGCGACTCGCGATCGCGCCGGCTGGCTGAACCGCTTGCTCGCGCTCCATCGCCAGTTCCAGGGCGGGCAGGGCAGCGGTGTGGATGTCGCGACCAGTCTCTACGGTGGCGTGCTGGCCTACCGGCTGCCGAGCGGCGATGGCGCACCGCTTGCGCTCCCGCTGGCCTGGCCGGCAGCCGTGCACAGCGCCTTCATCTGGTCCGGCCGATCGGCCTCGACGCCGAAGTTCCTGTCGATTCTGCGCGAATGGCGACGCCAGAGCGCCGGCCACGAGGCCGAATACCGCGCCCGCATGGACACGCTGACCGCGACCGCCGAAGCCGCCGTCACGGCGATCGAACGCGGCGACGCGGCGGCCTTCATCGACCATGCCGGCGGCTATTCCCGCGAACTGCGCGCGCTCGGCGCAGCCAGCGGCGTCAGCATCTGGTCGACCGAACACGAGGCGATCGGCGCCATCGCCCACGCCCATGAGGGCGTCGTCTACAAGCCTTGCGGGGCCGGCGGCGGCGATGTCGGCGTGGTGTTTGCAATGAACCCGGACGATCTCGCGGCCGCTGTCTCCCGTCTGGCGGCCGCCGGATTCGCCCATGTGCCGCTGACCGTCGATCCGACCGGTCTGCGGGTGACGTCCACGGAGAGTGAAGAAGCATGACTGCAGAAGCCCAGCCTGCCGCGCCCGGCGCGGTGCCGGCGTCGAACCCATCGCCCGACAAGTCGCGAATCCCGGAGTTCTACAAGCTGTCGGTCAGCGATCGCGTGCGGCTGATGCGCGAACGCGGCTGGGTGTCGGAAGCCGACTACCAGCAGATGATCTCCGGCGATCACACCCTGTCGCTGCACCGCGCCGACAAGATGATCGAGAACGTGGTCGGCGTGATGGGCCTGCCGGTCGGCCTGGGCCTGAACTTCCTCATCAACGGCCGCGACTACGTGGTGCCGCTGGTGGTCGAGGAGCCGTCGATCGTGGCTGCACTGTCGTCCTGCGCCAAGCTGGTCCGCGCCTCCGGCGGCTTCACCGCCGAGATGGACGAATCGCTGCTGATCGGCCAGATCCAGGTGGTCGACATCCCCAACGTGCCGCGCGCGCAGTCGGCGCTGCTGGCGCGCAAGGCAGAGCTGCTGAACCTCGCCAACTCGCTGCACCCGCAGATGGTGGCGCGCGGCGGTGGCGCCCGCGACGTCGAGCTGCACGTCTACCCGCGACCGGACGGTCATGGCGACATGCTGATCGTGCATCTGGTCGTCGATACCTGCGATGCGATGGGCGCGAATCTGGTCAACACCATGTGCGAAGGCCTGGCCGCGCTGGTCGAGCAGGTGACCGGCGGCAAGGTGTTCCTGCGCATCCTGTCGAACCTCACCGATCGCTCGCTGGTGCGCGCCAAGTGCGTGATCCCGGTCGACAAGCTGGCCGGCAAGGGCTTTTCCGGCGAAGAAGTGCGCGACGGCATCGTGCTGGCCACCGACTTCGCCAGTGTCGACCCCTATCGCGCCGCGACCCACAACAAGGGCGTGATGAACGGCATCGATGCCGTCGCGCTGGCCACC
>CAYPJK010000076.1:0-9280 GCA_964411025.1 uncultured Nevskia sp. | reverse complement strand
CACCGGGATCGGCACGTTGATGCCGACCTGGCCGACGTCGATGTCTTCCTGGAAGCGGCGCGCGGCGGCACCGGACTGGGTGAACAGCGCCGTGCCGTTGCCGTTGCCGTTGGGATTGCGGTTGATGCGCTCGATCGCCTCGTCGAGCGAGGCCGCCTCCAGGATCACCAGCACCGGCCCGAAGATCTCCTCGTCGTAGATCGCCATGCCCGGCTTGACGCCGGAAAAGATCGTTGGCCCGACAAAGTTGCCCTGCGCGTAGCCCGGTACCTGCGGCCGGCGGCCGTCCAGTTCCAGCTCCGCGCCTTCGGCAATGCCGCGCTCGATCAGGCCGTGGATGCGTTCGACGGCGGCGCAGGACATCACCGGGCCGACATCGGTGCCGGGCTCGTGGCCAGCGTTCAGTGTCAGCCGCTTCGCGCGCTCGACGAGTTCGCCGATCCACTGCTTCGACTCGCCGACCAAGACCACCGTCGACGCCGCCATGCAGCGCTGGCCGGCGGCGCCGAAGGCAGCGCCGACGAGGTTGTTCAGCGTCTGTTCCTTGTTGGCGTCCGGCAACACGACGGCGTGGTTCTTTGCGCCCATCATGCATTGGGCACGCTTGCCGGCCAGCGTGGCGCGGCGATAGACATGGGTGCCGACCCGTGTGCTGCCGACGAAGCTGATCGCCCTGATGTCCGGGTGGTCGCAGAGACCGTTGACCACCGCTTCGCCGCCGTGGACGACGTTCAGCACGCCGGGCGGCACGCCGGCTTCCAGCGCCAGCTCCACCAGCCGCATGGTCACCAGCGGGTCCTGCTCGGACGGCTTGAGGATGAAGGTGTTGCCGGTGGCGATCGCCATCGGGAACATCCACAGCGGGATCATCGCCGGGAAGTTGAACGGCGTGATGCCGGCGCAGACGCCGAGCGGCTGCAGCAGCGTGTAGGTGTCGACGCCGGTGGCGACGTTATTGGCCAGCTCACCCATCTGCAGGCTGCCGATGTTGGCCGCGTGCTCCACCACTTCGAGGCCGCGGAAAATGTCGCCCTCTGCATCCGGCAGCGTCTTGCCCTGTTCGGCGGTCAGCAGCGCCGCCAGTTCCTTCATGTGCTCGCGGATGAGCTGCTGGTACTTCAGGAAGATCCGGGCGCGCACGCCGATCGGCGTCTTGCGCCAGGTCACGAAGGCGAGCTTCGCCGCATCGACTGCCGAATCCAGTTCCTGCGGCGTCGCGAACGGCACCCGCGCCAGCACCTGCTGGGTCGCCGGGTTGACCACGTCGCGCCACTGGGTGGCCCGCGATTCGACGAACTGGCCGCCGATCAGCAAGGGCACGGTGGCGACGGGCGTCGAAACGGCGGACGGCGCGGAAGGGGCGGCAACGGTCATCGATGGTCCTCGGAATGGGTCGCCGGGCCGGGCCAGGAATGCCCTGTTCAAGCGCAGCGATGTTTTGCATTATTCGCATCTGAAACGGTAGAACCAGTACTGAAAAGGCAAATTGATGTGAAGACCTGCGACGATATTTGCAAATTTTGCGAAGCATCCTGAGATGGCGAAGGCCTACATGGGGGTGCGACTGCAGCGGCTGCGCGAGGAGCGCGGCATCAGCCAGGTAGCACTGGCCAAGGCGCTGGGCATTTCGCCGAGCTACCTGAACCAGATCGAGCACAACCAGCGGCCGCTGACGGTGCCGATCCTGCTGCGCATCAACGCCGAGTTCGGCATCGACGTGCAGCTGTTTTCCGACGACCAGGAAGCCGGCCTGATCGCCGACGTGCGCGACGTGCTGGCCGATGCCGGTGGGGAAACGGTATCGGTGGCCGAGCTGCGTTCGCTGGCGTCGAACATGCCGGCGGTGGCGCGCGCAATCGTCGAGCTGCATCGCCGCAATCGCAGCCTGACCGAGCGCGCCGACGGCCTGGCCGCTCGGCTCGGCGACGGCCACAAGCTCGCCTCGTTCGCGCTGCCGGCCACCCATGACGAGGTGCGCGACTACTTCAACCGCCGCCACAACCATGTCGCCGAACTGGACGAGGCCGCCGAGGCGATCTTTGCCGACAGCGCGATGGCGATTGGTGACGTCGCATCCAGGCTCGCGCAACGGCTGAGCAGCCGTCATGGCGTGCGCCTGCAGATCGTGTCCAGCACCGAGGGCGGCGACGCGGCGCTGGCCAAGCGCAGCTACCTGGCCGACACCGGCACCCTGCGTCTGCCCGACCACCTGCGGCCCGGCCAGCAGGCCTTCCAGATGGCCGTGCAGCTGGCACTGCTGGAAATGGCCCCGCTGCTCGATCGCCTGATCGCCGATGCCCCGTTCACCGGCGAGGAATCACGGCGGCTGGCGCGGATCGGCCTGGCCAACTACTTCGCTGGCGCGTTGGTGATGCCGTACGCGGCGTTCCTGCAGTCGGCGGAAGGCCTGGCCTACGACATCGAACGGCTGGCCAACCGCTTCGGCGTCGGCTTCGAAGCCGTCTGCCACCGGCTGTCGACCCTGCAGCGGCCGGGCATGCCGGGGCTGCCGTTCTTCTTCGTGCGCGTCGATCGCGCCGGCAACGTCTCCAAGCGCCATTCGGCCGCCGATTTCCACTTCTCGCGGGTCGGCGGCACCTGTCCTCTGTGGATCGTCTACGAGGCGTTCAGCCAGCCGGAACGGGTGCTGACCCAGACGGCGGTGATGCCCGACGGCCGCAGCTATCTGTGGATTGCCCGTCAGGTGGTCAGCGGTCCGGTCGGCTATGGCCGGCCGCAGAAGACCTTCGCGGTCGGCCTAGGGTGCGATCTGCGCCACGCCCATCGGCTGATCTATTCGCGCGGCCTCGATCTGTCCGACCCGGACGCCGCCACGCCGATCGGCACCGGCTGCAAGGTCTGCGAACGCAGCCGCTGCCCGCAGCGGGCGGCGCCGTCGCTGCTGGACCATTGAGCGACGCAGGCGTGAAGCCGCTTCAGCCGGTGTACTCGCGGCCGAAGATGTGGCGTGCGATCACCCAGCTCTGGATCTCGTTGGCACCTTCATAGATCTCGCCGATCTTGGCGTCCCGGTAGATCGATTCCAGCGGGAAGTGGGTGCCCGGACCGGACAACGTCTTGACGAAGCCGTAGGCGCCGCAGACCTGGATCGCATCGCGGGCCAGATCGCAGGCCAGACGCGAGCCGACCACCTTGGCCATTGCCGCCTCGATGTCGGCACCGCCTTCCTTGTCGAAGCGGATCGCGGCCTTCTGGTACAGGCTGCGCGCCATCTCGATCTGGGTGGCGTGCTCGGCGAACTTGTACTGCCAGTGCTGCATGCGGGCCAGTTCGCGGCCGAACACCTTGCGCTGGGTCATGTAGTGGGTCGCGAAGTCGAACGCCGCCTGCCCCATCGCGACACCGACCGCGCCGATGCCCATGCGGCCGAGCACCAGCGCGCTGATGGCGGTGCGCAGACCGCTGCCTTCCTTGGGGCCAACGACGTGGTCATCGGCGACGAACACGTCCTTGAACGTGATATCGGCGGTCAGCTGCACGTGGTTGCCCATCTTCAGGTCAGGCGCCGACACGGTGACGCCGGGCTGGTGCATGTCGGCCAGCAGCATGGTCAGCGTGTCGCCGGTCTTGCACAGCACCAGGATCAGGTCGCCGACCGGCGAGTTGGTGATCCAGCGCTTGACGCCATTGATCTTGTAACCGCCCGGCACCTTGGTCGCCGTGGTTTCCATCGACGCCACCGAGAGATCGGTGCTGGCGTTCGGTTCGGAGGTTGCGAAGCAGCCGACGAACTCGCCCTTGATCAGCTTCGGCAGGTAATGGTTGCGGATGTGGGCCGGCGCGCGCTCCAGCGTCTTGCCGACCAGGATGGCCTGCCCGTCGTAGAGCGCCGAGGCCAGGCTCGGCGAGTAGTAGGCCAGTTCCTCGAGCACGGTCAGCGTCGCCAGGGTCGGATACTCCAGACCGCGGCCGCCAACATCCCGGGCGTACGGAATCTCGTAGAGGCCGGCTTTCGCCATCGCCTCGAATTCAGGCCGCGCAAAGTTCTCCTTCGACTCCGGCGTGGTGTTCAGGCGATGAGCGACCGGTGCCAGTACCTCATCGCAGAACGCGCGCACTTCCGAGCGGATCGCCCTGGTCTCCTCGGGCAGGAAAATGTCGCTGAACAAGGTGTCGGCCTTGCGGGGCGGGCGAACGGTGGCAGTCATGGGCACGAGGTTCCGGGAAATAGACGAGCCAGCATGATTCCGGACCGGGCCCGCCGGCAGGCCCCACTTTGGTTCGGAACGACGGCCGACGACGGCACGACTTTGGTCGGGCACGATCAGGCGGGGGGTGCCTAAGGTGGTGGCCCTCGGACCCTGCCATCGGGCGTCGGGCTGCGCGCCGGCGGGGACCGCGATAACGACAGCCATCGACGGAGGATTTCGCATGCAATTCACCCAGGGCCTGCACCGGGCCGTGCAACAGCAGCCGGACGCCCTTGCCGTGGTCTGCAAGGACCGTCGCCGCACGTTCCGCGAACTGCACGACCGCGTGGCCCGCCTGGCCGGCGGCCTGCAGGGACTCGGGATCGGCCGCGGCACGCGCGTCTGCATCCTGTCGCTGAACTCCGACCGCTATCTGGAAAGCTATCTGGCGATCGCCTGGCTGGGCGCCGTGGTCAATCCGGCGAACTTCCGCTGGAGCGCGCCGGAAGTGATCTATTCGCTGAACGATTCCGACTCGGTGCTGCTGATCGTCGACGACCAGTTCGCGCCGATGATCGAACCGATCAAGGCCGGCACACCGGGGCTCCAGCAGGTGATCTTCACCGGCGATGGCGCGCAGCCGGCCGGCACGGTCGGCTACGAATCGCTGATCGCCGCCAGCGCGCCGGTGGCCGATGTCGAAGCCGGCGGCGACGCGCTGTTCGGCGTCTTCTATACCGGCGGCACCACCGGCAAGCCGAAGGGCGTGCTGCTGTCGCACCGCAACGTGCTCAGTTCCGGGCTTGACGTGCTGGCCGAGGGCGCGCTGCCGGAAGGCGTCATCGGCCTGCATGCCGCGCCGATGTTCCATCTGGCCGACATGATGCTGACCATCGGCCTGCTGCTCAGGGGCGGCCGCCACATCGTGCTGCCCGTGTTCCGGCCGGACCTGCTGCTTGATGTCATTGAAGCCGAGCAGATCACCGACCTGCTGCTGGTGCCGGCGATGCTGCAGGCCTTCGTCGATTTCCCGGCTGCCAAGACCCGCAACCTCGGCAGCGTGCGGCGAATCATGTACGGCGCCTCGCCGGCCTCCGAAGCGCTGCTTGATCGTACCCAGGCACTGCTGCCGCAGGTCAGCCTGCTGCAGGTCTACGGCATGACCGAGATGAGCGCGGTGATGACCGTGCTGCCGCCGGCCGACCACATCAGCCGCGCCGCCAACCGCCTGCGCTCCGGCGGCCGCGCCAGCTACCACGTGCGGGTCAAGATCGTTGACGAGCAGGACGTCGAGAAGCCGCGCGGCGAAGTCGGCGAAATCATCGCCCGCGGGCCGAACGTGATGGTCGGCTACCTGAACAAGCCGGAGGCCACCGCCGAGGCGTTGAAGAACGGCTGGATGCACACCGGCGACATGGGCTACATGGACGACGGCGGCTACGTGTTCATCGTCGATCGCCTGAAGGACATGATCATTTCCGGCGGCGAGAACATCTATTCGGTGGAAGTGGAGAACGCCGCAGCCAAGCATCCGGCGGTGGCCGCCGTCGCGGTGATCGGCATTCCCGACGCCGCGATGGGCGAGATGGTGCACGCCGCCGTGGTGCTGAAGGCCGGGGCAACGCTGAGCCAGGAGGAGCTGTACGCCCATTGCAAGCAGCACATTGCCGGCTACAAGTGCCCGCGCAGCATGGAGATCCGCGAATCGCTGCCGGTCTCCGGCGCCGGCAAGGTGCTGAAGACCGAGCTGCGCAAGCCGTTCTGGGAAGGCCGCGACCGGGCGGTCGGCTGACCCCTGGGCCGACAGCCGGGCGGTCGGTTGCTAGGATTCGGCCTCGCCTCTCCCGCCCGGACCCCGCCATGCCCCTGACCCTGCAAGATCCGACCCTGCTGCGCAGCCAGTGCTACATCGGCGGCCAGTGGCTGGACGGCGCCTCGACGATCGAGGTTCGCAATCCGGCCACCGGCGAGCGGGTCGGCACGGTGCCGAAGCTCGGCGCGCTCGAAACCCGCGCCGCGATCGAAGCCGCCCACGAGGCCTGGCCGGCCTGGCGCGCGAAGACCGCCAAGGAGCGCGCCGCCCTGCTACGCGGCTGGTGCGCGCTGATCCTTGCCCATCAGGAAGATCTGGCGCAGATCATGACGGCCGAGCAGGGCAAGCCGCTGACCGAATCGCGCGGCGAGATCGCCTACGCGGCCTCGTTCATCGAATGGTTCGCCGAAGAAGCCAAGCGGATTGCCGGCGACGTGATTCCGGCACCGCTGGCCAGCCAGCGGTTGATCGTCACCCGCGAGCCGATCGGGGTCTGTGCCGCGATCACGCCGTGGAACTTCCCGGCCGCGATGATCACCCGCAAGGCCGGTCCGGCACTGGCCGCCGGCTGCACGATGGTGCTCAAGCCGGCCTCGCAGACGCCGCTGTCGGCGCTGGCACTGGCCGTGCTGGCCGAACGCGCCGGCATCCCGGGCGGCGTGTTCAGCGTGGTCACCGGCGCGGCCGGCGAAGTCGGCACCGAACTGGCCACCGATGCGCGGGTCCGCAAGCTCACCTTCACCGGCTCCACCGAAGTCGGCCGCGTGCTGATGAGCCAGTCGGCCGCGACGATCAAGAAAGTGTCGATGGAACTGGGCGGCAACGCGCCGTTCATCGTGTTCGACGATGCCGATCTCGATGCCGCCGTCGAAGGCGCGCTGATCTCCAAGTACCGCAACGCCGGCCAGACCTGCGTCTGCTCCAACCGCATCTACGTGCAGGCCAGCGTCTATGAAGCCTTCGCCGCCAAGTTCGTGGCAGCGGTTGAAAAGCTCACGGTCGGCAACGGTACCGCCGACGGCGTGCGGGTCGGCCCGCTGATCGACGGCAAGGCGGTGGCCAAGGTCGAGGAACACATTCACGACGCGCTCGCCAAGGGCGGCACCCTGCTGACCGGTGGCCAGCGCCACCGCCTGGGCGGCAACTTCTTCCAGCCGACGGTGGTCGCCAACGCCACCCCGAACATGCTGGTGGCGCGCGAGGAAACCTTCGGCCCGCTGGCGCCGCTGTTCCGCTTCGACACCGAAGCGGAGGTGATCCAGCTGGCCAACGACACCGAGTTCGGCCTGGCCAGCTACTTCTACTCGCGCGACATCGGCCGCGTCTGGCGCGTCTCCGGCGCGCTGGAGTACGGCATGGTCGGCGTCAACACCGGGCTGATCTCCAACGAGGTCTCACCGTTCGGCGGCGTCAAGCAGTCCGGCATCGGGCGCGAGGGCTCGCGGCTCGGCATCGACGACTACCTGGTCGTCAAGTACACCTGCATGGCCGGCATCTGAGCGCCGACCGGGCCATGCCGCGCAGTCTCGCCGAGCCCCGTGCAGGGCAACCCCGCTGGGCACTTTGATCCCTATCCCGATCGCTTGCATCGTTCGCATACTGCCGCAAGCGGCATTGCTGATGCGGGCCGCCGCGCCTCGATGGAGGGATTCGTGATGCCATGCAGAAGCATTCGAGCCAGGACGCTGGCGGCAATCGGCCCGAGCCTGTTGCTGCTGGCCGAGCTGCCACAAGCGGCACACGCAGGCCCTTCGTTCACCGTCAACACGACGACCGAAGGCGCGCAGACGGCGGCGGACATCGTCGCGGTTGGTGCCAATGGTTTCGTCGTCGTCTGGCAAGGTCCCGATGCCGATGGCAGCGGCATCTTCGCGCGCCGCTTCGCGCTCGATGGCTCGCCAATCGGAGACGAGTTCGCCGTCAACACAGTGACCACCGGCAACCAGACCTCGCCACGGATTGCTGCGGACAGCAATGGCCGGCACGTCATCAGCTTCACCTCGACCAGCGGCAGCGGCGCGCGACGCCAGCTGGCTCGCCGCTACTCGGCCACCGGCGTCGCCATCGACGTCAAACCGGTGACGGTGCCGATCAGCTTCGTCGACGCGACGCTGGGCATGGCACCGGATGGAACGGCGGCGTTCGTCGGCTATGGGACAGAGGCCCCGATCGCCGATGCCGTGCCGATCCGCCTGCGCCGGTTCAGCTTCGATGGCGCGGCGCTGGGGCCGGAATCCACGGTCGGCCTTGGGTCGACACTGAACGGCAGCAGCACCGCGATCTGCTTCCACGCCGACAACAGCTTCGCCGTGACCTACAGCGCGCCGCCGAATGCCGCGTTCGAGTATGGCGCCCAGCTGCAGCGTTTCAGCGCATCGGGAAACACGCTCGGTCAAACCCGGTTCGGGGTCGCGCCACAGGATCCGATCAGCGGCCACAGCCTTGCCTGCCTTGCAATGGGCGGCTACGCAGCGACGTTCTCGGACCTGTTCGAAGGCAATCTCAACCTGGCGTCGACTTACGTGCAGGCCTTCGATGCCAGCGGCGGCGCGATCGGCGATCTCCGCGAGGTCAGCGATACAACGACCCCGCGCGGCGACAACGGCAGCGCGCCCGACATCGCCGCGATCCCCGGCGGCGGCTTCGAGGTGATCTGGAGCCGCTACCTAGTGCTCGAAGGTGACGGCGAGAATCCGGAGGTCTTCGAGTTCCAGATCCAGGGACAGCGGTTCAGTGCTGGCGGCACGCCCAGCACGGCGCGTGTACGCATCGACCAGGCGCCGTTTCCGCTGGCGCGCGCTCGCTTTCCGGCGGTCGCCAGCGGCAGCCTCAAGCACTTCGGGGTTTGGCGTTCCAGCGTCGGCCCGGATCGAACGCCCACCGACATCATCGGCCGAACCCTGCCCTAGCGTGCCACCAGCGGCGCCGGCTTCGCCGACGGATTCAGCACAGGCCGGCGAGGAAACGCAGCAGCTCGGCATTGGTGTCGGCCGGACGCTCCTGCTGGATCCAGTGGCCACAGCCGGGGAAGATCACCGTGCCGTGCCAGTCGCGGGCGCGCTCGCCGATCCGGGCGATCGCCTCCTGGCCCCAGCCGGTGGCGACATCGAACTCGCCGCCGATGAACATTGCCGGCACGGTCAGCGGCTGGTCGGCCTGGGCTTCGAGATCGGCCCAGCTGTCGCTCATGTTGCGGTAGTAGGCCAGCGGCCCGAAGAAGCCGGAGCGCTCGAACTCGTTGGCGAAGAAATCGAGATCGGTGACATCGAACCAGTCCGGCAGGCTCGGCGGCAGCGGCAGGAAGCGGTCGCACATG
>CAYPJK010000075.1:0-9310 GCA_964411025.1 uncultured Nevskia sp. | reverse complement strand
GTCGCTCGCAATCAAGATGCCGGATGCGGGCGACGCACGGTCGCCGTTACTTGCCCTTCTTGTCGGCGGCCTTCTTCTCGGCGTCGGCGGCAACCTGCATCTTGACGATCTTGGTCGGCTCGCCGAGTACCGCGCCATTGTCGTAGGTCACGCCCTTCTTGATCGCGTCGACGTACTCCATGCCGCTCTCGACCTGACCCCAGATGGTGTACTTGCCGTCCAGGCTCGGCGCCGGGCCGAACATGATGAAGAACTGGCTGTCGGCGGAATCGACCGCCTGCGCGCGCGCCATCGACAGCACGCCGCGCACGTGGTGTTCGGTCGAGAACTCCGGCGGCAGGTTCTTGCCCGAGCCACCGGCACCGGTGCCGGTCGGATCGCCGGTCTGGGCCATGAAGCCGTCAATCACGCGGTGGAACTTCAGCCCATCGTAGAAGCCCTGCCGGCTGAGCTCCTTGATCCGGGCAACGTGCTTCGGGGCCAGGTCCGGGCGCAGCGCGATCACCACGCGGCCCGCCGGCAAATCGAGGTAGAGCTTGTTTTCCAGTTCGGCGGTGCTGGCCGCCGGCGCGGCCGCATCGGCGGCGTGGGCGGTCGCACCGATCAGCGCCGAAGCGGCAATCAGCAGGCGGGCAAGGAATTTCGTCATGACGATCGGTCCGGTAACGGGTGGCGGGACGCGAGCATAGCCGCGCCGCCGGCTGCGATGCAGCCGGGCTGCAACGCCGGGCTTGGTAAACTCCGGTCCATGCAATTCTTCATTTTCGTCGGCGGCCTGATCGGCCTTGCCGTCAATGGCTGGCGCGGGGCGCTGATCGGCGGCCTGCTGGTATGGGCGCTGCTGCCGCTGCTCGGACGGCTGCTGCTGCGCACGGCGGTCAAGAAAATCACCGCAGTGCAGGCGCAGTTCCTCGACTCGACGTTCGCGGTGATGGGCGCGATCTGCAAGGCCGACGGCCATGTCAGCGAGAACGAGATCCGGGTCGCCGAGGCCCTGTTCGACCAGCTGCGCCTGAACGGCGAAGCGCGCGACGCCGCCAAGCGGGCCTTCAATCGCGGCAAGAGCGCCGACTTCGATCTCGACGCCGAACTGGCCCGTTTCGCCGCCGCCAGCCGCGCCCAGCCGATGTTCCGGCAGATGTTCCTGCAGGTGCAGGTGTCGGCGATCATCGCCGACGGCCAGATGCACGCCGCCGAGCACGCGATGCTGGCGCGAATCGCCCGCGCGCTGGGTCTGTCCGACCGCGATCTGGCGATGCTCGAAGCGATGATGCGCAGCGGCGCCGGCGGCTTTTCCGGCGGCAGTGCCGGTGCTGGCAGCGGCAGTGGCGGCGTCGGCCGCGATTCGCCCGGCGCGCTGGAGGACGCCTACCAGGTGCTCGGCGTCACCGCCAGCGGCAGCGACAGCGAGATCAAGCGCGCGTACCGCAAGCTGATGAGCGAGAACCACCCGGACAAGCTGGCCGCCAAGGGGCTGCCGGAATCGATGCGGGCACTGGCCGAGGAAAAGACCCGGCGCATCACGGCCGCCTACCAGCGCATCGAGCGGGCGCGCGGCGGGATCAAGTCTTGACCCGGCGCTCACTGTCCTCCGTCGAGGTTTGCCGATGCGCCTGTTGCCGCTCCTGCTGGCCCTGCTCTGCACCGCCGGCTGTGCCGGCCGGCCGACTGTGATCCCGGCGCTGCCGCAGCCGGTCGACGGCAGCGCGATCACGCTGGAAACGCCGGCCATCGGCCGGGTCGCGATGTTCGCGTCGACGCCATCGGCGCCGACCGGCCATCGGCCGCTGCTGCTGATCCACAGCGTCAATGCCGCCGGCAGCGCCTACGAGGTGCGGCCGCTGTTCGATCACGCAAAGGCGACCCGCCCGGTCTACGCGATCGACCTGCCCGGCTTCGGCCTGTCCGAGCGCAGCGACCGCGCCTACACGCCGCGCCTGATGACCGACGCGGTGCTGGCGGCGGCGGCCGAGATCCGCCGTCGCCACGGCGGTGTCGCGATCGACGCGCTGGCCTTGAGCCTGTCCGCGGAATTCCTGGCCCGCGCCGCCGTCGAGCAGCCGCAGACATTCGCGCGGCTGGCGCTGGTCAGCCCGACCGGCTTCAGCGGCAAGAAGCCGCGCCACGGCGCGCCGGGCTCGACGCGCGGCCAGGCCTGGCTGTACCGGACCTTGAGCTGGTCGGCCTGGGACGACGGCATCTACGGCCTGCTGACCCGGCCCGGCACCATCCGCTACTTCCTCGAGAAGACCTGGGGCAGCAAGACAATCGACGAGGGCCTGTGGGCCTACGACGTGCTGACCACGCAGCAGCCGGGTGCCAAGTTCGCGCCGCTGCATTTCGTGTCCGCCAACCTGTTCTCGGCCGACGTCAACACGCTCTACGACGGTCTGACGCAGCCGGTCTGGATGGCGCACGGGGTGCGCGGCGATTTCGTCGACTACCGCGGCACGGCCTGGTATGCCGTCCGGCCGAACTGGTCGTTTACCCGGTTCGAGACTGGCGCGCTGCCACAGTTCGAACAGCCGGAGCCGTTCTGCGCGGCACTCGACCGCTTTCTGGATGGTGAACATCCTTAGTCCGTAGCATGCTCCCCGCACACGAGGGGAGACCAACATGAAGAGCGCCAAGCGCCTCAATCCGCTGGACTGGACGTTCCTGGCCGGCGAGTCCGGCGAAACGATGATGATGGTCGGCGCGCTGATGCCGTTCTCGCCGCCGCCGGACGCCGATGAATCACTGCTGCGCCGGCTGATGGACGAGGTTCGCGCCGAGGCGCGTGCCTGTCCGCCATGGAACTACAAGCTGCGCTTTCCGAACCTGCTGGCCCATCCGCTGCAGCGCTGGGTCGAGGACGACCACTTCGACGTCGAGTACCACATCCGCCGCTCGGCGCTGCCCTCGCCCGGCGACGAGCGCGAGCTCGGCATCCTGGTCTCGCGGCTGCACTCCAACCGGCTCGATTTCCAGCGCCCGCCCTGGGAAGTGCACTTCATCGAAGGCCTGGAGGGCGGCCGCTTCGCGATTTATTTCAAGGTCCACCACGCGCTGGTCGACGGCTATACCGGCATCCGGCTGCTCTCGAACAGCTTGTCGTCGAGCCCCGACGAACACGACACGCCGATGTTCTTTTCGATCGCGCCGAAAGCCCGTGCCGGCAGGACCGAAAAGGCGCCGAAGGAGCCGACGCTGGATCTGCTGATGCGGCTGGCCCGCGAGCAGGTCGACACCTCGCAGACCATCAGCCGAGCGCTGAAGGACACGGTGATGGGCGCCTGGAAGCCGGAAAAGGCGCGCGATCCGGCGCTGAAGGCGCCGATGCAGGCACCGAAGTCGATCCTCAATCAGAAGATCAGCCGCAACCGCCGTTTCGCGACCCAGCAGTTTTCGCTGGCGCGGCTCAAGCGCGTCGCCAAGGCCCACGGCGGCACCTTGAACGACCTGGTGCTGGCGTTGTGCGCGACCGCGCTGCGGCGTCTGCTCGGCGAACTTCACGCGCTGCCGGCCGAACCGCTGACGGCGATGCTGCCAGTCAACGTGCGGCCGAAGGACGACCCCGGCGGCGGCAATGCCGTCAGCGCGATCATCGCCTCGCTGGCGACCGACATCGCCGAGCCCGAGGCCCGCTTCCGGGCCATCATCGCTTCCACCGCTGCCGCCAAGGCGCAGCTGGCCGGCATGACCCGCAACGGCATCCTGCAGTACGGCGCGCTGCTGATGGCGCCGCTGCTGCTCGCCCGCGTGCCGGGCACGGTCGGCCGCATCCGCCCGGCGTTCAACCTCGTAATCTCGAACGTCCCGGGACCGACCCGACCGCTGTTTTTCCGTGGCTTCAAGCTGGACGCCTATTACCCGCTGTCGATTCCGATGCACGGCTACGGCCTGAACATCACGGTGGTGTCGTACGGCGACCAGCTAAACTTCGGCTTCATCGGTTGCCGCGATGGCCTGCCGCACCTGCAGCGGCTTGCGGTGTACAGCAAGGCGGCACTCGACGAGCTGGACGGCGACACGCCGGCCTGACCGCACATCCTGGACAAACACCACCACTACCATTTGTTCAGGGAGTCACCATGACCGGTTTGCATGCAGTACTGCTGTACGTTTTCGTGATCATCGCGCTGGTGCTGAGCTATGCGCTGCCGCGCGTCCCGCAGGTGCTGACCGGTGCCAAGCCGGCCGATGCCTGGGGCCGCGACAAGCCGTCGATCGACCCGGCCCTGCTGGTCCGCGCCCAGCATGCGCATGCCAATGCGGTCGAGAACTTCCCGCTGTTCCTCGCCGTCGTCGTGGTCGGCGCGCTGATGGACAAGAGCGCGACCGCCATCGATCCGCTGGCGATCTATGTGGTCTATCTGCGCATCGGTCAGGCCGGCGTGCACCTGCTGGACACCTCGTTCTGGCTGGTGATGACCCGGGCCACGTTCTTCCTCGCCCAGATCGGCCTGGTCGGCACCATGGCCTGGCGGTTGTTCGCCGCCTGATCGCACGTCGCGCTGCCGCCGCATGGCCGAACTGATCAACCTGAACAAGGCACGCAAGCGCAAGGCCCGCACCGAGGCCGAGGCGCAGGCGGCAGCCAATCGCATCAAGTTCGGGCGGACGCGGGCCGAGCGGCAGCGTGACGCGGCAGCGGACGCCGAAGCGGCACGCCGGCTCGACGGCCTGAAGCGCGAGCCGGCGGCGCCACCGCCGACCGAGCCATCGTGCGACTGAGCACCGCTCGCCGATGCCCCACCCGCTTCCGCTGAGCCGCCGGCAGGTCGGCATCGTCTGGTGCTGCTGGCTGGGCGGCGGCCTGCTGCGGCTGATCTACCTGCTGGTGCTGCACCCGCCGCTGCTGCACGTCTACAGCGATATGGCCGGCTATCTGCAGCGCGCCCGCGCGCTGCTCGACGGCCATGTCGAGGGCATTGCCGATTCGCTGTACCCGCCCGGGGCGTCGTACCTGTTCGCGGCACTTCTGAAGCTGGATGCCGGCGCCGGCCTGTTCGTCATCGTCCAGTGGCTGCTGTCGCTGGCCACGATGGCCGGACTGTGGTCGCTGGCGCGCCGGCTGTACGGCAACGGCGTGGCCGTGCTGAGCCTCGCGGCGGCGGCGCTGTACCTGCCGCTGTTCCATTACGCCGGCCTGTTCCTCGCCGAAAATCCGTTCACCTGCGCACTGGTCTGGGCCTATGTGCTGCTGCTGCGGGCGATCGACGCGCCGGTGCCGGCCAGCACCGCGCTATGGGCGCTGGCGGCCGGGCTGGTCGCCGGCCTGGCGGCGGCGCTGAAGGCAACCATCCTGCTGCCGGTGCTGTTCTCAGGCCTGTTGGTGCTGGCCTGGCTGCGCGTGCAGAAGCGGCGAGGCGCGCTGAGTCTCGTGGCCGGTGCGGTGCTTGGCCTGACGATCGTGCTGCTGCCACTGGCGCAGCGCTGCACACGGCTGGCGGAAGGCCACTTCTGCCTCGTCAGCACCAACACCGCGATGAACGCGCTGATGGGTCACGCCGGCGAAAAGGCGGAATTCCGCTGGATCGATGGCCCGCGCCAGATGACCTTCTCGTTCACCAGCCCCAGCGCGCCGCTGCGCGGCTATCACGAGCGCGTCGACCTCGACTTCGGCGCCTACGACGTGCCGGCCAATCTGGCCGAACTGCACCGGCGCATCGACGCCGATCCGTGGATGGCACTGACCACCAGCCTGCGCAACGTCGCCGACCTGTTCGTCGGCCGTGATTTCTGGCCGGCCGCCATCTACCGCCATCGCAACTGGGCGCGCGGCTACCAGAATCTCTACAAGTGGATGCTGCTGCCGCTGGCGCTGCTGTGGCTGCTCTGGCGCGCGCCGCGCCTGCTGCGCCTGAAGCCCGACAGCCTTGCCGAATGGCTGCTGCTGACGCCGATGCTGGGTCTGATGGCGACCGCTTTCATCTCGCTCGGCGAGGTGCGCTTCCGGCTGCCGTTCGATGGCTTCGTGATCATCCTCGCCGCCCAGGCCGCGCTGGCCGTGGTCGATCGCCGGCAGCGGCGCATCGGGCTGGCGCCACCGACAGCGTGGAGCGGCGCGGTCGGTCGCTAGTGCGCCGTTGCGGCGACGCCGCCGGTGACGATCCGGCCGCGGATCGCGATCAGCCGGGCCACCAGCGCCGCGCGGTGCGCGCCGCCGATCCGCCAGAGCAGACGCCGGCCGTAGGACGCCTGCTCCAGCGCAGGATCGGCGTATTCCCAGTAGATCTTCGGCTTCACCAGCGCCAGCGGCGCAGGGGGCTTCGGCGTGGCGATCAGGTGATCGATCACCGCGATCAGCCGGTTGTTGAAGCTGGCGCCGGGATAGCCGAGATCCTGATACGCCTTCTGGAACAGCGGATACCAGCGGAAGTACAGCGCCACCAGCGCCTCGTCGTCGAGCGCCGTCAGCACCGCCATGGCGGCGTCGTAGCGATCGAAATTGGCGGCATCGAGCGTCGCCGTGCCGTCGTCACGCTCCAGCACCCGGAACGCGCCCTCGACCGGGCGCAGCGGCCGCAGCTTCAGCGCCACCCGCTCGCGTGGCAGGTTGTCGATGGTGACGACGATGCGGCGGATCAACAGGTCCGGGATCAGCCAGGCTTCGAGCGGCTGTGCGCCGGGCACGCCGAGCAGCGCGCGCCGGAAAGCGTCGTCGCTGTCATCGATCGACGGCAGCGCCGCCGCTTCCGGCGCTGCCGCCGGCACTGGGTAATCAGCCGCCGGTGGCGGCGCTTCAGCGGCGGCTTCGGCGGCCGGCGCCGGCAGGGCCGGAGCTGCTGGCGGCGGCTTCAGCCAGAAGAACCAGGCGGCAGCCAGCGCCCCCAGCCCGGCCACGAGAATCACACCCCAGCGCGTCGCGGACATGGTTGGCTCCGGTCAGATGGTGAACAGCCCCTGCAGGGTATCGAGCGCCGGCAGCGGCTGAAAGTTCATCGGCGGCGCCGTCGTGGGGCGGTCGCCGGGTTCAGGCGGCGCGGCGCTGTTCGGCGAATGCGGCGGTCAGCAGTTCGTACGAAGCCAGCCGCTCGGCGTGGCCGTGGAGGTTGGTGACGATCATCACCTCATCGGCCCCGGTGTCTTCCACCAGCGCCTCGATTCGCGCCCGCACCGTGGCCGGCGAGCCGACGATGCTCAGGCGGCGCTGCTGGCGTACTTCCTCGCGGTCGATCTCGGTCCAGTCGTAGGCGGCGGCTTCTTCCGGCGACGGGATCGGCAGGTACTGGTTGCGGTTGATGCGCAGCCAGGTCAGGTCCATCGACTGCGCCAGTTCGTCGGCCCGCGCATCGGTCTCCGCGCAAACCACCTGCACGCCGAGGATCGCGTGCGGCTTCGGGAAGTTCGCCGACGGCTTGAAGGCCTCGCGATAGGCGCGGAATGCCGGCGCCGGCGGCTCGGTCGAGAAATGGCTCGCAAAGCTGTAGCCGAACCCGGCGGCACCGGCCGCCGCCGCGCTGGCCCCGGAGGAACCGAGAATCCAGACCGGCGGCAGTGGCACGCCGGTCGGCATCGCCGTGACCTTGGCGTACGGATGGCCGGGACCGTAGGGCTGGTCGCTGCCGAAGCGGACCAGCTCGTTCATCATCGCCGAGAAATGTTCGCTGCCTGCTGCCCGCAGCGCCCGCGTGGCTGCGCCGTTGGTGCCTGGTGCCCTTCCGACGCCGAGATCGATGCGGCCGGGATGCAGCGCTTCCAGCGTGCGGAAGATTTCCGCCATCCGGTACGGGATGTGGTTCGGCAGCATCATGCCGCCGGAGCCGACCCGGATCGACGTGGTGGCCGAGGCGATGTGGCCGATCAGGATTTCCGGCGCACTGCTGGCGACGCTGGCCAGCGAATGGTGTTCGGCAAACCAGTAGCGGGCGTAGCCCAGGCGTTCGGCGAGCCGGGCCAGATCCACCGTGCGGCGCAGCGCTTCGGCGGGATTCGAGCCGGTGCAGTTCGGCACCAGATCGAGGACGGACAGGGCGACGTTCATCGGCGATCTCCAGGGCGCGGTTCAGCGCGCAGCGGCAATGGGGAATGGCCGGAGGATACCGAAAAGCGCCGCCGCTTCCGCATCGGGCAGGCCCCTCCCGCACAACGCGAAAGGGCCGCTTGCGCGGCCCTTTCGGTCCTTCCCGGCGAAGGCCGGACCGTCGGACTCAGCTGCCGAAGTTCCAGCGCAGGCCGACCTCGACACGGTCGTCGTCGCCGCCCTGCAGCGCTGCCGTCAGCGCGAACGGCGGCGAGAACGCGTAGACGCCGCCGACCCGGAACGACAGCTGGCCGTCACCGACGGAATCGTAGTAACGCAGTTCCGGCGTCACTTCGAAGGCCTTCAGCGGGGTCCAGCGCAGACCGCCGCGCAGGCCGAAGCCGAGGTCGTCTTCCGGACCGATGTCGACGTATTCAAGGCCACCGCCGGCAAACCAGTCGAGCTCGCTGTTGATCGGCTGATGGAACAGCGCACCGGCGCTGAACTGGTCGACGCGGTCATTGCTGGTGAATTCGCCATAGGCGGCCAGCGGGCCGGCCAGCGCCACCGAGCCCCCGATGCGAAAGCCGGCATCGTCGTTGCCGTAGTTGTCGCGGAACAGAAAGCCGCCTTCCAGGTAGTTGTAATTGGCCGCCGAAGCGAGGCCGGAGGCGCCGGTCAGCGAGAGGGCGAGCGAAGCAATGCGAACGGTCTTTGCGAGTTTCACGGGGGTGACTCTCCTGTCTTTTTCTTGGTTGGCGCTGTGCGCTGAACGCGGAGGTGAGTCCCTGCGAACCGCGCACCGCGGTGTTGTTGCCGACCAGGCCGGTGCGGCGCGGGCGGACAATGCAATGGCCCGCCTGAACGGAATCTGAAGAACCGCAGCAGCGCTGGGCGGGCAACTGCGGCATTGTTGACCGCGAACCCCGCCCGGAGTGCCCGATGTTCCGCCGTACGGTCAGCGCCCTTGCCTTGCTGTCAGTCATTGCCTGCGCCCCCGCGCCGCTGCACGCACCGAATGGCCACCGCGATCTAGCCCCGCTGTTCGACCGCTACTGGGAGGAGGCGCTGGCCCTGGACCCGCTGCGCGCGACCTATGTCGGCGACCACCGCTACGACGACCAGTTGCCGAACACGCTGTCAGCCGACGCCCGCGCCCGCAGCGCCGCCTTCGATGCGCGCTGGCTGGCCACGGTGCGGTCGATCGATCCGGCCGGCGTCTCGGCAGCAGACGTCCTGAGCCTCGACATCCTGCGCCGGCAGCTGGAGCGTTCGATCGAGGCGGCGCGCTTTCCGGAGCATCTGCTGCCGGTCAACCAGTTCTACAACCTCGCCGCCCAGCTGGCGCAGCTCGGCACCGGC
>CAYPJK010000074.1:0-9325 GCA_964411025.1 uncultured Nevskia sp. | reverse complement strand
CTGCGGCTCTGGTCACTTTCTGCTCGGTGGTTTCGCGCGCATCAATGCACTGTATAGACCGACGTTCGGCATCGTCAGCTGGCGGGTGATCCAGCGATCGAGGCCAAGGCCGAGCTCGAAGCTGTTGCCGATCGCCGTCATGCCGGGCAGGAACCACAGCGGGTCGGCAGCGCGCTGGTAGCTGGCCGATAGCGAGGCCTGCGGCAGCTCGGTGCGCAAGGTCGCCTTGGCGCTCCAGTCCAGCGGATCGCCGCGTTCGGCTGCGCCGGCAAGGCCGGCACCGGGGCCGCCAGCCAGACTGCTGCCGGCGTGGCGCAGCGCCACGCTGGACTGCGCCGTCCAGCGCTGCCAGCGCTGTGCGCGGCTGACGCCCAGTTCGTAGCCGGGTGCCGTGTGGCTGTCGGCGAACTGCGGATGCGCGGCCGGTTCGATCATCAGCAGGTGCAGGCTGCTGTCGGCGTTGCGCTGCCGGCGTTGCCAGCGGGCCGAGTAGCTGGCCACCGGCAGCGCTTCCGGCAAGCCGCGCTCGACCGACTGCGCCCGGCAGCCGCGGCCGGCGAAGCGCAGTGCATCGCCTTCGCGGCCGGTCAGCAGCGCGGCCGGCAGTTCCACCGAGCCGTCGAGCTGGCATTGCAGCGGCGTGCCGGCGGCAACGCCGTCGTCGGCCGTCCAGCGCAGGCCCAGCGCCACCGGTGCCGGTGCCCATTGCAGTTGCGCGCTGCGGCTCACCGAAGGGGCCTGCGCGCCGAGCAGGCCACGGTACTGGTCTTCGGCTTCCAGCCGCAGCGGCTGATCGAGCAGGAACGGCAGCGCCAGGCGCAGGTTCTGCCGCAGGCTTTCGCTGCCCAGCAGCTGCGTCGGCGCCACGGCGATATCGCGCCGTACGCCGTCGGACGCCTGCGCCGGCAGCACTGGCTGCAGCGAGTAGCGGGCGTCGTAACTCAGCCACTGCGCGGGCGCGGCGTACTGCACGGCGCCGCCGAGCAGCGGGTCGCGATCGATCACGCGGCGCTGCAGCGCACTGTCGGCCTTGACCCGCAGGCCGGTGCCGGGGGCGGTGTCATCGACACCGGGCGCGGTGGCCGCGCAACCGCCGATCTGGGCGGCGACCAGCAGCGCCATCAGCGCCCGCGCAGCGGACGGCAGCGGCATGCGGCGGCAGCGCGGATCTGGCGGACAGCGGCAGGGCATGGGCATGCGACCCGTCGCAGCGGGGTGAAAGTTCCCGACCCGGCGACCCCCGCGCGGCGCGCCGATCGGCGGTCAGCTCGCGGCGGCAGCCGGCCAGCCGTAGGCCGACATGCTGAGTCCGCCATAGGAAAAGCTTTCATGCAGCTTGGTCGCGGGGCCACCGCCACCGGCCGCTGCGGTGAACAGCGGCATCAGGTGGTCATCGGTCGGATGCGCGCGAGCAGCGTTCGGTGCCTGGCGGCGGTAGTCGAGCAGCGCTGCGCGATCGGCAGCATGCAGCCGCTCGCTGATCCAGCCATCGAAGGCGCGCGACCACTCCGGCACCGGCGCGTACTCCGGCTCGATCTCGCGCAGGTTGTGCACCAGGCTGCCGCTGCCGATCAGCAGCAGGCCGTCGTCGGCGTCGAGCAGCGGCTTCAGCGCCTCGCCCAGCGCCCAGTGGGCAGCGGCATCGCCGGTGGAGGTCGAGACCTGCACCAGCGGCACGTCGGCCGCCGGCCACATCAGCAGCAGCGGCACCCAGACGCCGTGGTCGATCTGCGGATGACCGTCGCGGGCGGTGGGCAGCCCGGCCGCGCCGATCGCGGCCTGCACCCGGTCGGCCAGCGCGGCATCGCCGCCGGCCGGGTACTGCCGCTGGTAGAGCTCGGCCGGGAAGCCGCCGAAGTCATGCCAGGCCTGGTAGCGATCGGCCTGCTTCACCGGAAAGCCGCGCGTCATCCAGTGCGGCGAGACCACGATTACCGCCTTCGGCTTGTCCAGCGTCTGGCCCAGCGCGCGCAGGAAGGCGTTGGCCGGGTGCTGGCTGGTGGCGAGCGTCGGCGCGCCATGGCTGAGGAACAGGCTGCGGTAGCGGGGCATCGGGATCGGCATCGCGGCATCGGTGGGAGGCCTATGGTGCCGCATGCGGCGGCAGCGAACCGGCTAGCGGCGGCGGCTGCCGAGCACGATGCCGCGCGCGCGCAGCTGATCGAGGATCTCGGCGCCGGCGGCGAGCACTTCGTCGACATCCGGATGCGCCAGCTCCTCGGCGATCTGGGCCAGCAGATCGGCCCCGGTGGCGTCCGGCTGTTGATCGGCCAGGGTCAGCAGGCGCGCGGTCACGGCGTTGATCTCCAGGAAGCGCACCTCGTCCTGGGCGTCGCGGTAGACCACCAGGCAGGTCTGCTGGCCGGTCGGCGCGGTCGGGATGAAATCGGGGCCGATGCGGTGTACCGGCCAGTCGTAGGCCAGCGTCCACGACAGCGGCGAGACCCTCGGCGGCGCATCCAGAAGGTTCGCGTGCGGGTGTACCTGCACGGCGTCCGGCGGCGGATCTTCGGCGGTGGACAGCGCCAGCTCCACCCACTCGTAGTGCGCCAGCGCGGCGAGGAACGGCAGATCGCCCGGGACAGCCGGGCGCACGTCGGTCAGCCAGTCGACAAACTCTTCCGGCAGCCGGTGGAACAGCGGCGTGCGAGCCCGATGGCTGCGGAAGAAGTCGCTGACCAGCGCGGTCCAGGCGGCATCGTCGTGCAGCCGGCGCAGCACCGGGAAGGCGTTGCCGAGCAAGCCCAGCAGGTTGCCGAAGAACAGCTCTCGATAGATCGCCATGCGCCGGTCGTCGACGCCGGCCGGCGGCGGATGCGCACCGGGGTCGCGCAGATGGGCAGCGAACGCGGCCTGCAACGCCTGCGGGTGATCGGCCTCAGCCACCGGCGATTCCGGCGCACACCGCAGCCTCTGCCTGCAGCTCGCGAATCCGGGCGACCTCCGCCAGCAGGGCGGGCAGCGGCGGAATATTGAAATCGCGTTCCAGCAGTGTCGGCAGCGGCCCGCAGCGGGCGTAGGCCTGGGCCAGCAGCGCCCAGACCGGCGCGATGACATCTGCGCCGTGGCTGTCGATGCGCAGGTCCGGCGCTTCGACGTAATGGCCGGCCACGTGCAGGTAGCGCACGCGATCGAGCGGCAGGCCGTCGAGGAAGGCGCCGGCGTCGTAGCCGTGGTTGATGCTGTTGACGTGGATGTTGTTGACGTCGAGCAGCAGGTCGCAGCCCGCTTCTGCCACCACCGCGTTGATGAACGCCAGCTCGCTGAGCCGCGCGCCGGGGGCGGCGTAGTAGCTGACGTTCTCGACGGCGATGCGCCGCTCGAGGATGTCCTGCACGCGCACGATGCGCGCGGCGACGTGCCGCACCGCTTCGTCGGTGAACGGAATCGGCGCCAGGTCGTACAGGTGGCCGTCGTCGCTGCACCAGCTCAGGTGCTCGCTGTAATCGGCGATCCCGTGGCGATCGAGAAAATGACCGATCGACCGGACCAGGCCTTCATCCAGCGGCGCCGGTCCGCCGAGCGACAGGCTCAGGCCATGGCAGGCGAACGGGAAGCGCTCGGTGAAGGCCCGGAACTGCTTGCCGAGCCGGCCACCGATCGCCATCCAGTTCTCCGGGGCGACCTCGAGAAACGCGATCGCCCCGGGTTCGACCGTCGCCAGCGGCGCCAGCAGTTCGCGCCGCAGGCCCAGGCCTGCGCCTTGTACGGCAGCGGGCACCGCTGCCGGCGGGCTGGCCGCTGCGCCCATCAGCGCGGCGCGCTCAGTTCGGCTTCGGCGCGCCGCCGCACTTGCCTTCGCCGCACTTGTGCTCGGTCTTCTTGTCGTCGGTCTTCTTCTCGCCGCCGCACTTGCCTTCACCACACTTGTGCTCGGCCTTCTGGTCGTCACCGGCCGCCGCCACCATGTAGCCGGCGCCGAGGTCGCTGACCTGGAACAGGCTGCCGGCATGGGCAGCAGCGCCGGTCAGGGCCATCGCGGTGCCCAGCACCACGGTCAGCGGCTTCTTGTTGATGCTCATCGTCTTGATCCTCGATTGGGTTCAGGCGCCTCGGCGGCGCACGGGCGAAACTGTAATGGATGCCGGTCGGCGGTAACGGTTACGGTACCGACGCGACGACGGATTCCGGCCGCCGGCCGCGTCATGGACATTTCCTATACTTTCTCGGCTTCGACGGCGCCACCGGCGCTGTTCCCTGCTTGTCCAGCGGATGGCACCCCATGCTTGATCGCTCTGCCGAAACCGCATTCGCCGCCGTGCTCGGCGCCCATGCGCTGCGCGCCCGCATCAGCGACAACCCCGAGTACTGCGGCCGCTTCATCGAACCGGAACCGGAGACGCCGATCGGCACCTTCCACCTGATCGACGAAGGCGTCTGCGTGGTCGACCTGCCGGCGGGCGGCGGTGCCGTCGAACTGCAGGCCGGCGATCTGGTGATGTTCCCGCACGGTGCGGCCCACACGCTGCGCAGCCCGCCGGACTGCGAGGCCGACCACGGCCCGGCGGCGCAACGCCGTACCGCGATCCTGTGCGGCGAGTTCGAGTTCGCCAGCGGCCGCCGCAACCCGGTGCTCGACGCGCTGCCCGCGTGGATCGTCGTGCGCCACGACGACAGCCAGCCGCAGTTCCGCCATCTCGCCCGGCTGATGGCGCACGAGGCGCGGCATGCCTCGTTCGGCCGCCAGCTGGTGCTCGACAAGCTGGCCGACGCGCTGTTCGTCATGGCGCTGCGCCAACACATCGCCGCCAGCCCGGAGCGGCGCGGCCTGATCGCCGCGCTGGTCGATCCCCGCCTGGCCCGCGTGCTCGAAGCCCTGCACCTCGAGCCCGGCCGCGCCTGGACGGTCGCTGCGCTGGCGGCCCTGGCGCACCAGTCGCGCACCGCGTTCGCCCAGCATTTCCACGCGGTGCTCGGTGTCAGCCCGTACCAGTACCTGACCGAGTGGCGCATGACGGAAGCCCGGCGCCTGCTCGGGGATCCCCGGCACAGCGCCGCGACGATCGCCGAACAACTCGGCTACCAGACCGAAGCCGCGTTCCGCCGCGCCTTCAAGAAAGTCCACGGCCACGGCCCCGGCCAGACCCGACGTGCCGCCCGCCACGCCCGGATCAACGCAGTGCCGCCTGATCCCGCCAATGCCCCCTGATCGCCCGGCTGACGCTGGCACAATACGGCGCACGCTGCCGCCGTCGACGCGGGCCTCTAGCTCAATCGGTTAGAGCAGGGGACTCATAATCCCTTGGTTCTCGGTTCAAGTCCGGGGGGGCCCACCAACGCGGTCGTCGTGCGCGGTGATTTTCGGGCGGCGTAGCCGCGACCTGACAGAAGACGGCCATGCAGAACTACAGCGCTGGAGAATGGCTGGCCTATCAGGCCTTGCAGAATGCTGGCGTTCCCGACCCCGATCTACTGATCGCGTTTCTGCACGCAGCCGATGTCGGTCTTGCCGACCGCAAGGCGGGTCAGATGGTCTGTCGTTGGGTGCCGGTGTCTGACCGGGCAGTGCCACCGGAAGCCGACACGCTCATCCGGACGATTACCCGGACACACGGTGAGCAGGCTTGGGTGACGAGCTATTGGCTCGAGGGGCTGCGCAGTCCAGTCGATTGAGGGGGCACGCCGGCATGCCGTCAGCCGCCGGACCGTTACCCCGATCGAGCCAAAGATGCGCAGGATCGGGTGTTCGCGGCGAGGCCCGGGGCACGTTACGACGGCCCCGTCGCTCCTTACTCCATCGAAGCGAAGGTCGCTTGAAGGGGCTTTGTGACCCGTGAGCCGCCCGCTCCGTACCCGCTTCACGGTACACGTCAACGGTGGAGAGTCTGCCTCAGCCAGAATCGTATCTATCGCTGCATGGCAACGCGCTGATGGGCTGCGGCAAGCGATGTTCGACCGTTCCGGCGGCTGCTGCGCCCTGCTATTCCTGCTGCGTATCGGTCTCGTAACAGACCAGCACGATGCTGAGCTGGCACGCAAGCTGCGACACGTTAGCGGCATCGAAAGCTGGGTGAAGTGGGTAATCCTCGTCGCCGTTCAGGACAACGGCGGACCCAACGGCTCGCAGGACCAGCGCGATTTCGCAGCCCGGAACGGACGTCGACTACCGACGCCCGCCGAAGGAGCCCACCGACAATGGCTATCAACACCTGCAAACCCTATCCGTCGCAGCTGTCCGACGACATCGAGCGCTATCCTGGCAACCAGCCTGTCTACCTGAGTTGGGACCCTCGGCTCATTTTCGCCGCGGCATTTATCACCCGCGTGCGGGCGAGGTCGAGCGACGCCTCTTGGGTCGGAAAAGTTCGCCCGATCCGGTACGTTCAAGCCACAGAAGCGTGACTCGAACTGACCCGCCGAGCCGCTATACTCGCGCTGGAGACGGGCAACGATATAACGCACCGTCATATCGCGTTAGACCTCGCCACCCTTGACCTTCCTATGGCTCAAATCATCCGGCAGTTTTGCCGCTCGCCACGTCTGGAGCGCTCTCCCACGCACCCAAGTCAAAGTTGGTTGGTGCGCATTTTCTTGCTTTCCTTGGTATTTTTCGCAACCGTTGCCGCTACTGCTGATGCGCAGACCACCCCTGTAAGCTTTGACGGCGCAGTAGATTACCGCCTCGGCCCGGGTGATCAGATTCGGATCTCTGTTTACCAGAGCCCCGATCTCAGTCTTGAAACCCGGCTCTCCGATCGCGGCGAGATTTCTTATCCCCTGCTCGGGTCTCTGCGTCTTGGCGGACGCACGATTCATGAAGCTGAATCTTTGATCGCACAAGGATTGAAAGCAGGTGAGTTACTGCGTAATCCGCAGGTGACTCTGATTCTGATGGAAGTGCGCGGCAACATGGTCAATGTGCTGGGGCAGGTCACGACGCCCGGTCGCTACCCGCTGTTGGCTGGCGAAACGCGTCTAAGCGATGTGATTGCAACGGCGGGCGGTATTGCTTCTCCGGCCGGCAGCGACGTGGTGACCGTCATCGGAATCAGAAACGGTCAGCCATTTCGACGACGGATAGATTTGCCACAAGTTTTCAGCACCGCAGACCGTGCTGGAGATCTAATCCTACAAGCCAACGATGTGGTGTTTGTCGATCGCGCGCCGTTGTTTTACATCTACGGCGAAGTTCAGAGACCAGGTCAGTATCGAATAGACCGCTCAATGACCCTCCTGCAGGGGTTGGCTGCTGGCGGAGGTCTGACCCTACGAGGTTCCGACAAGGGCATCCGCATGCATCGGCGGAATAAGGACTCAGCCAAGACTGAAATTCTGCAGCCTGAGATGGATGAGATGCTGCGTGATGGTGATGTGATCTACGTTCGCGAAAGCTTGTTCTGAGGGTTTTGCCGGTCCCACGCTGCCATTCAGGTGAACATCGGTTATCCGTGATTGCTTTCACGAGTGCCGATGAGCTTTTCACCGTCGTCGTGTCGGTACCTGCGGATCATCAACCATCATTTTGAGCCAGTGCGCTTCGCGAGGAGGGCCGTCACTTTGATCGCACCCACACGGCGACTGTCGATGCATTCCTTGCAGGGCGACCTGCTTTCGGCCGAAGTTCGAACAGGCGGTTTCCGAAACGAAGTTGAGTCGACAGGCAGATCAGGCGGGAAACACAAGAACGTGGCGAGTACCATCGGCATCACGAAGGCCATGTAGCGTAATCAACTGATGAGAGCGGAATAAAGCAAAGCACCCGCTATCTTTGCCGACTGCATGAGCCCCGTTCCCTTGATTGACCTTCATTGCCATCTGCTGCCCGGAATCGACGATGGGCCACAAACGCTCGACGAAGCGATCGCACTGGCAAAGGCGCTAGTCGAGGACGGGGTCACTCATGTCGTCGCGACGCCGCATGTGTTTCCCGGTCGTTACGACAATAAGCGGTCGACCATCGCTGTCGAATACGCTCGCTTTCGCGGGCGTCTGGACGAGTTGGCCATCCCGCTTTCGACCAGTTTCGCGGGCGAAGTCCGGTTAACACCAGAAGTGCTCGATTGGCTCGTCATGGGGGAACTGCCGTTCCTTGCTGGAGAAGCCGTTCACCAGGGAGCACCGAAGGCAATTCTGCTAGAGATGCCTGACAGCCAAGTGCCCCTCGGTGCCGACCGCTTCTGCGAAGTACTTGTGAAGCAGGGCATCACGCCAGTAATCGCTCACCCGGAACGAAACCGCGGGATTGTTGAGCGCCCAGAACAAATTCGGCGCTTCGTTGAAGCGGGTTGTCAGCTGCAACTCACTGCTGCATCGGTCATTGGGCAGTTTGGCAGCCGGGCGCACTCGACTGCGTTGTTCCTGCTTGATCAAGGCTGGGTGCAAATGGTCGCGTCGGACGCGCACAACCTGCGGGGGCGCGCGCCGCGCCTTCAAGCTGCCCACGCCTGGTTGACGACCCAATACGGCCGTCAGGTGGCGAACGACCTGACCATCCACGGGCCTGCCCGTGTTTGCGGGCTGCCAGCCGCGATCGATCGGTAACCGATCAACTCATCAACGGGAGCGCTTCACATGCCTGACAAAGTGCCGCCGCGTGCAGCCGCAGCCCCCACGCCGACCGCAGAAAATCGTGCGCTGATCCTGGGAGCCGGGTTTCTCGCGCTGCTGATCAGTGTGTGGCTGCTTCCTGTGGCCTGGCGCCAATTGATGGGGGACCTGATTTCCGCCCCGGCCCGCGTCACCATTAACAAGCATGCGGGCCAGGCCCGCCCGGAGGAAAATGCGGAAGTCTGGCGTGAGCATCGGGTTCGGCTGGAAACTGCGTTGAAGCTGCAGTTCGCGAATGCAGCGGCGCATGCCGATCTGGCAGCCCTATTGGTTTCAGCCGCCGGCGTGGAAGGATTGACCGACGATGAAATCGTCGAGAGTCGAATCGGCAGCATTTTGCATTACCAGGAGGCTAGCCGACTGCGTCCCTCGGATCCGCGACTCTGGCTGGAGCTGGCGCGCGCGTACCTGGTAGCAGGTGATTCTGGGCCTGAGTTCCAGGTTGCGTGGCAACGTGCGGCCATCCTGGGTCCCTTCGAAGCGGTGGTACAGAGCGGGCTTTTTGAGTTGGCGATGATTGCCCGCTCCTCGATATCGTCGCCATCGATGAACGACTGGGTCAGCAAGCTGTATGCGGGTGCCGATGAGCGTAAGCGGTCCGCGATGCGCAAGCTGGCGGCGCAATACGCGGTGCAGCTCGACGAAAATGGCACATTGACAATGCCTGAAATCGATCCGGTGGAAAGCCCAGCCGAATGACCACATTCATGGCGCTGTGGACCCAGCCAATGACGGTTCGGCCGACATGAACCGCGATTCGAGGCGTACCGCTGCGGGT
>CAYPJK010000073.1:0-9358 GCA_964411025.1 uncultured Nevskia sp. | reverse complement strand
TTCGATCAACATCATTACCACGATCCTCAATCTGAGGGCGCCGGGCATGACGCTCATGAAGATGCCGCTGTTCGTCTGGACCTGGCTGATCACCGCTTATCTGCTCATCGCGGTCATGCCGGTGCTCGCCGGTGCGGTGACGATGCTGCTGACCGACAAGTATTTCGGCACCAGCTTCTTCAATGCCGCTGGCGGCGGTGATCCGGTGATGTTCCAGCACATCTTCTGGTTCTTCGGCCACCCGGAGGTCTACATCATGATCCTCCCGGCCTTCGGCATCGTGTCGACGATCATCCCGACCTTCGCCCGCAAGCAGCTCTTCGGCTATGACTCGATGGTCTACGCGGTGGCGTCGATCGCGTTCCTGTCGTTCATCGTCTGGGCGCACCACATGTTCACCGTGGGCATTCCGCTGGCCGGCGAGCTGTTCTTCATGTTCGCGACCATGCTGATCGCCGTGCCGACCGGCGTGAAGGTATTCAACTGGCTGGCCACGATGTGGCGCGGCTCGATGACCTTCGAGACGCCGATGCTGTTCGCGATCGGCTTCGTGTTCCTGTTCACGATTGGTGGCTTCTCGGGAATCATGCTGGCGCTCGCGCCGGTCGACTTCCAGTACCACAACAGCTACTTCGTGGTCGCCCACTTCCACTACGTTCTGGTGCCGGGCGCGATCTTCTCGATCATTGCCGCCATCTACTACTGGATCCCGAAGTGGACGGGCGTGATGTACAACGAGACGCTCGGCAAGCTGCACTTCTGGCTGAGCGCGATCTTCATCAACGTCACCTTCTTCCCGCAGCACTTCGTCGGCCTGGCCGGCATGCCGCGCCGCATCCCGGACTACGCCGTGCAGTTCACGGACTTCAACGTGATCTCCACCTGGGGCGCGTTCCTGTACTTCATCGTGCAGTTCATCATGGTCTACAACTTCCTCCGCTGCGCCATCTGGCGGAAGGGCATGGTGCCGGCCAGCGGGCAGGTCTGGGAAGGCGCCAAGGGTCTGGAATGGACAGTTGCCTCGCCGGCGCCGTACCACACTTTCGAAGATCCGCCGCATGTCGGTGACGAGCCGGCTGCCGCCCACTGAAGTCTGACCACCGGACGCGATGACGACGATGCCTGACAGCCCCAAGCCGGCATCCGCACGCCGCAATGTGCGGCTGGCGCTGGTGCTGGTGCTCGTCGCCATCGCGTTCTATGTCGGCTTCTTCATCGCGGTGAGCAACCGCTGACCGTGGCGACCGACGGCAAGCGCAAGGCGCGCGGGATCTGGACGCTGCTGCTCGTGGTCGGCGGCATGTTCTGTTTCGGCTTTGTGCTGGTGCCGATGTACAACGCGATCTGCCAGCTGGTGAATCTCAACGGCAAGGACACCGCGATGCTGGTGCCGGCCGATCAGGTGGTGGAGCGCGAGGACCAGGCCCGCACGGTCAAGGTGGAGTTCGTAACGACCGTCAACGGTGGCCGGGTGTTCAGCTTCAGTGCCGAGCAGCCGGTCGTCGAGGTTCATCCGGGCAAGCTGTACACGGTGAATTTCAAGGCCAAGAACGAGCGTGGCGAAGCGGTGATCGGTCAGGCCGTGCCCAGCGTGTCGCCATGGAATGCCGCGCGGCACCTGCGCAAGACCGAGTGCTTCTGCTTCAACCAGCAGCCGTTCGCCGCCAACGAGGAAAAGCTGATGCCGGTGCGCTTCATGCTGGACCCGGAGCTGCCTGCGGATGTCGAGACCGTGACCCTGTCGTACACCTTCTTCGATGCAACTGCCTTTGCCCAGGTGAAGCCGGAAGCGGCGCCGGTGCAGAGTCAGGCAGTACCCAAAAGTTAAGTTCGTCAGTCAGCAGTCAGTCAAAGGAAACCGTCATGGCAACCCATGCCGCAGCAAGCGATTCCAGTCACCGCCGTTACTTCGTTCCGGAACCCAGTGTCTGGCCGTTCCTGCTGACGATCGCGCTCGGCACCATCCTGTACAGCGTCAGCATGTACCTGGAAGAACGCCATCCGGGCCCGATTCCGTTCCTGGTGGGCGGCGCGCTGTTCATCTACATCGTGTTTTCGTGGTTCCGCGGCGTGGCCAAGGAAAGCGAAACCGGCCAGTACAGCGAGCAGGTGGACCGCACCTACCGGCTGGGCATGAGCTGGTTCATCTTCTCGGAAGTGATGTTCTTTGCCGCGTTCTTCGGCGCGCTGTACTACGCCCGCGAACTGTCGGTGCCGTGGCTGTCGGGTGAAGGCAGCCGCGTGCTGACCAACGAGATCCTGTGGCCGAGCTTCGAGAACGTCTGGCCGACCAACGGGCCGGGCGCCATCGGTGGCGATTTCAAGACGATTTCCCCGTGGCACCTGCCGCTGATCAACACGCTGCTGCTGCTGACCTCGTCGGTCACCATCACGTTCGCGCACCATGCGCTGAAAGACGGTCACCGCAAGGCCACGATCCTGTGGATGTGGGCGACCATCGCGCTCGGCGCGGTCTTCCTGTACTTCCAGGCATCGGAGTACATCGAGGCCTACCACGAACTGAATCTGACCCTGAACTCGGGCATCTACGGTTCAACGTTCTTCATGCTGACCGGCTTCCACGGCATGCACGTGACGCTCGGCACCATCATGATGATCTCGGTGACCGGTCGGCTGATGGCGGGCCACTTCAAGCCGGAGAGCCACTTCGGCTTCGAGGGCGTGGCTTGGTACTGGCACTTTGTCGACGTGGTCTGGGTCGGCCTGTTCATCTTCGTCTACATCCTCTGAGAGGATCGGACAGGACCTGCGGCCGTTCAGGCTGCCGGGTCGCAGGACCGGAAAGCCCGACCGTTACCGGTCGGGCTTTCGTCTTTCGGGCGACAGCACCGGTGCGTGTTATCGCGGGAACACCGCGTCAGCGGCGTGGTCCATCAGCCGCCAATGCCGTGCGGACGGATCCAGCCCATCATCGTGGCCAGCAGCAGGAACACGATCAGTGCCACCTGCAGGCCCACGCGTGCCGTCAGCGCTCGCACCGTGCGTTTGCTCTTGCTGGTGTCCTTGAGCATGAAGAACAGCGCGGAGAACAGCGAAATGACGATGCCGACAAGCAGCACGGTGACGATCAGTTTGGGAAGCATGGCGAGATAGGGAAAAGTGGTGACCCGATGGTAAGCCGCCGCGTGCAGCCCCGATACCGCGACCGTGCGTCGCGGCCAAGCGAGTACCGCCGCCCATGACATCTCGATGGCAGTTCCGTCCGCCGTGGTGGGCTGTGCTCGGCACCGTGATCGGCTGCGCGATCACCATCCGACTCGGGCTATGGCAATGGCATCGCGGGCTGGCGCGTGAAGCGCTCGACGCCCAGTACCAGCGCGCGGAGGCGGTGGCGCCAGTTCCGCTACGGGTCGACACACCGGTTCCGGACGGAGCCGATGCTACCTGGGTGACGGCCCATGGTCGTTACGACAGCGGCCGGCAGCTGCTGCTCGACAACCAGGTGCACGATCGCATCCCCGGCTACCAGGTGCTGACGCCGTTGCGGCTGGCCTCCGGTGGCATCGCGCTGGTCAACCGCGGCTGGCTGGCGCAGAACCCGGATCGCAGCAAGCGCCCGGATCTGCCGATCCCCGACCAGGACGTCGAGGTGATCGGGCTGTGGCGTTCGTTGCCGCAGCCAGCGTTGCGCCTGCAGATCGACAACTGCCCGACGGCGGAAACCGCCTGGCCTCGCATTGTCGGCTATCCGACCACCGAGGACCTGCGCTGCCTGTACGGCCGCGAGACTGCGGTCGGCATGTTGCTGCTGGATCCGCAGGCCGACCACGGCTTCCTGCGTGACTGGACGCAGGCTGATCGCCAATTCCCGCCGCAGCGTCATTACGGTTACGCCGCGCAGTGGTTCGCGTTCGCCGCGACGCTGCTGGTGATCTTTTTCAAACTCAATCTGAAACGCCGCCCATGAATCCGCAAGCCGCTCAACTGCGACGATCCCGCCTGACGCTGGTCCTGCTTGGAGTGCTGTTCGTCGGCCCGCTGATCGGGGCCTGGCTGCTGTACAGCTCGGGGATCCGGCCCGGTGTGACCACCAACTACGGCACGCTAGTGGTGCCGACGACGCCGCTGCCGGCGCTGCAACTGCGCAGCGACACGGATCAGCCGCAGCCGGAACTGCTGCTCGGGCGTTGGAGCCTTGTGCAGCTCGGTGGGTCGCAATGCGACACGGCCTGCGCCGATCGTCTGGCCTCGAGCCGTCAGGTGCGGCTCGCACTTGGCGCGGCCGGCGTCGAGAAGGACCGCGTGCAGCTGGTGTTCATCGTCCCGGATGCCGAGGCCGCGCGTGCCGCCGCCCGCCAGCTCCGCGAGGCGCACAAGATTCTCCACATCGTCGCCGACTCCGGGCCTTCCGGGCAGCGGGCCGCCGAGGTCCTGAAATCCGCTGATCCGCTGGCCGTCTACCTCGTCGACCCCAACGGCAACTGGTTGATGACCTACGAGAACCAGCCGAGTGCCGACGAGTTCCAGCGCGGCCTGCTGAAGGATCTGAAGAAACTGCTCCGGCTGTCGTCGATCGGCTGACCGGCGTTCGACGTTCATCCCTCGGTCCCGGTCCGATGTCGCCGTTTGGCGACCGGATGCCCGGGCTGCGCGGTAGTAAAATGCAGTGCCTGCGATCGCCATCTCCATGCTCGACACCTTCCATCGCCTGAACCTGCTGACGCTGGTTCTCACCTTCTGCCTCGTCGTCCTCGGTGCGTACGTCCGGCTGTCGAATGCCGGCCTCGGCTGCCCGGATTGGCCGGGCTGCTATGGCCATATCGGCGTGCCCGATGCCCAGCACGAAGTTGTGGCCGCCGAAGCCGCGTATCCCGAACGCCCGGTCGAGGCGCCGAAAGCCTGGAAGGAGATGGTCCACCGCTACCTCGCCGGCGTCGTTGGCCTGCTGATCGGTGCGCTTGCGGTGCTGGCCTGGCGCGACCCCAGCCGGACACTGCCACGCCGGCTGGCGCTGGCGGTGGTCGGCGTAGTGCTGGTTCAGATCGTGTTCGGCGCGCTGACCGTGACCTTGAAGGTCAAGCCGATCATCGTCACCACGCACCTGATGCTTGGCCTCACCACACTCTCGCTGCTCTGGTGGATGTGGCTGTCGACCCGCCGCACGGCGGCCAGCGCGCCGCCGGCTGCCGCATTGCTGAAACCGCTGTCGCTCGCCGCCTTGCTGCTGCTCTGCGGGCAGATTTTCCTGGGCGGCTGGACCAGCACCAACTACGCGGCGCTGGCCTGCCCGGATTTTCCCGACTGCCACGATTCCTACCTGCCGAAGGGCGATCTCGGCGAGGCCTTCAAGCTGTGGCGTGGCCTCGGCATCGACTACGAGTTCGGCGTGCTCGACACCGCTACCCGCGCCACCATCCATCTGGTGCACCGTTACGGTGCCCTGGTGCTGAGCCTGATGCTGGTGACCGTGGCCGGCTACCTGCTGAGCCTGCGCCGCGCGCCGTACACCTCGTTGGGCCTTACGCTGCTGGCCGCCCTGGCATTGCAGGTGGCGATCGGTGTCGGCCTGATCCACCTGCACCTGCCGCTCTGGCTGGCCGATGCCCACAACGCCGGCGCAGCGGTGCTGCTGCTGGCCGTGCTGACGTTGAATCACACGGTCTGGCGCAACGGCTCGCGTCACCCTGCGCACTGAAGACAAGGCCATGACGCGAACCACCACGAGCACGCCGCCCTTGAAGATCGACCCGACGGCAGCCGAACCTGCGCAGGCGCCTGTGTCGCGACTTCACGAGTACTACGAGTTGTGCAAGCCGCGCGTGGTCATGCTGATCGTGTTCACCGCGATCGTCGGCATGTTCATGGCCGTGCCCGGCCTGCCGCCGCTGGCGGCATTGCTCTGGGGCACGATCGGAATCTCCCTGCAGGCGGCTTCGGCGGCGGCAGTGAACCAGATCATCGATCGCGAAATCGACGCCCGAATGAAGCGCACCTGCGGACGCCCGCTGGTGACCGGTTCCTTGAGCCTGACGCACTCGATCGCCTTCGCCACCGTGATCGGCCTGGCCGGATTCGTCGTGCTGTGGTTCCTCGTCAACCCGCTCACCGCCGTGCTGACGCAGCTGACCTTGGTGGGCTACGCCGGCATCTACACCCTGTTCCTGAAGCGCGCGACACCGCAGAACATCGTCATCGGCGGTGCCTCCGGTGCCGCTCCGCCGGTGCTCGGCTGGGCTGCCGTGACCGGCACCATCGACCCGCATGCGTTGATCCTGTTCCTGATCATCTTCATCTGGACCCCGCCACATTTCTGGGCACTGGCGATCGAGCGGCGCGAGGAATACGCCAAGGTCGGCGTGCCGATGCTGCCCGTCACGCATGGCGTCGAGTTCACGGCCACCCAGGTGCTGCTGTACACGCTGCTGCTGATCGCGGTCACCATCCTGCCGTTCGCCGTTGGCATGAGCGGCTGGCCCTACCTGATCGCCGCGTTGCTGCTGGGCGGCCGCTTCCTGCAGATGGCCGTGCAGCTCAAGTTCGCTCCGCGCAAGGGCCTGCCGATGAAGACCTTCGGCTATTCGATCGTCTATCTGATGGCGATCTTCACCGCGCTGCTGGTCGACCACTACCTGCGCTGAAGCTGCGCGGGTTCTGCCAGGCGACCGCGTAGCGGGGCCGGTCGGGCCCCACTTTCCCTTCGAAAATCGGCGCGATCGCGGCCTCTGCGAAGGGGCGGCTGTGCGCATTTCTGCGCGGATCATCGCTAACTGCGACGCAAATTTGACGCGAAACGACCTTCCAGACCGGCTCGTCCGAGCGGCTGCACCCATTCATCTGGCACGGGAAATCAATAAGGATATCGATTTGTAAAGTAGACAAAACAGACTAAAGCATGGCTCAGGGCGGCTACCAAGAAGGACTTACCGATGACGCCCATGCTCAATTTCCGCGCGAACCCGCTTGCTGCTTTGATGTTCGCCACCGCTGCCACCATTGCGGGCCCAGCCGCTGCGTGGACCAGCAGCCTTTATCCCTCGGCAGACGGCGTGACGTTCTCGCGTCCCACGATCTCCTACGGTGGTCGTCAGTGGCAGATGCCGGACTTCTCCTACGCTGGTTACCAGCTTGGTGCGAGCGCGCCAGGCAGTGACCTGCCGTGTCGCGTCGAACGCCTCGCCGGCACATCCGACATCACCAGCAACCTGCAGGCGGCTGTCGACCGTATCGGGCAGGCAGGCGGCGGGACCGTAGTCCTGCCCGCCGGGAGCTACACGATCAGTCGCTCGATTTCAGTGCCATACAGCAACGTCTCGATCGTCGGTGCCGGCTCCAACAAGACGCTGATCAACGTCCCTTCTACATATCGGCCGAGCGAGGACGATGAAGAGGGTGTCTTTACGTTCGGCAACACCATCGGTGGCCACAACAAACTCTGGATCGATCAGGGGCGCGTACTCGGCACTGTCGTCCAGCGTGCGACGGAGGGCAGCAGCAACCTGACACTGGCCAACGCCGCATCGGTCGCTGTGGGGCAGTGGATCGTCATCCAGCAGTATTACTGGAGCTCGTTGGTACGCGCCAATGACACCTCCGGCACTTGGAAAGGCTACGACTCGACCAGCTTCCCGCCGCCGAACTCGCCGTCGCGGCAATGGAGCTTTGTTTACCTGCGGAAGGTTTCGGCCAAGTCAGGCAACACCATCACTGTCGATGCGCCTATCCCGATGACACTGGATCCGGCCAACAACGCCATCGGCGTGCGATCGGTTGATGTTCGCGCCAGCGGCTCGCCGATGGGCATGCGCGAAAATCTGGGTCTGCGCGGGGTCAGTGTGAACTTCGCTGATAACGCCAATGGTGCAGGTAGCTTCCCGACGGGCGTCGGCGTCTACTTTGAAGGCGTCCGCAACGGCTGGGTCAACGACGTGCTGGTGCGCAACTTTCCACGGCATGGCATTTCTCTCGAAAGCTCCGCCCGGATCAGCGTCACCGACAGCGCCGCCATCCGTGCCCAGAATGTCGCTGGGGGCGGTCGTGGCTATGGCTTTGTCGTCGCCGCCAGCCAGAACCTGCTGTTCCGCGGAAACTATGCGGAGATGACCCGCCACGGTTACAACACTCAATTTGGACTCAACTCGGTCATTGTCTACTCGAGGAACGAAAGCGCCGGTACACGCATGAATGGCGACGACTCGCACTTCGGCTTCGCCCAGCAACTGCTCTGGGACAGCCATCGGATGACCAATGGCAGCGGCCTGTTGCTGACCTACCGCGGCTCGATGTCCGGCAACGCGCAGGAAACCAACTATTCCAGTGTCGTCTGGAATCCGAGCGACAACGGGTACCGCGGTACCGGAAACGGCGGCATGATCAGCCTCAACCCGTCCGCGCAAGGCTATTCGATGCTGATTGGCGGGGCCATCAGCTATCCGGTGATCGACGACGCCATCTTGCTGGGCACCGGCACGGTGTTTCCGCCGCGGCCGGGCCTGCAGATCGGCTTAGTGCCGGAGGTTCCTGTGCCCGGAGCCCGCAACCAGAACGTCGTCGTCGAGGGTCTGCAACAGTCTGGCCTGGTGCCGAACTCGCTGCTCGAGCAGCAACTGAAGGCCCGCATTGGCGGCGAACCAGCCGGCTTCTCGAGCAAGGGCTGCTTTGCGGAGCCCGGCAAGGGCTCGATTCCTCGGGCAACTTTTTCTGCGGCGGGCATGAACGTCTATAACGGCGACCAGCTGGGCTGGGCAGCTGGATTCGGCACGGCCTGCCCGACGAGTATGGAAAGTGGCGATTTGAATACGGTATCCGCCACGTGCAGCACCAGTTTCCAGGGGTACAACACGACAACGGGCGGGCGATACGGGCTCTCGCTGATGCCGCTGGCCTCGAACGGCACGCCGATCGTCAACTTCGGTGGCCCGCTGGTTTCGAGCACGCAGTACAAGACGTTGACGTTGAAGATCTATCCGACGGACGCCAAGTTCAGAGCGGCGCTGTCGCTCGCCAACCGCGCCGGTACGCCAGACGCACCAGCCAACCAGGTGGCGACGATGACGCTGTCAGGCATGCCGGCCAATCGCTGGACGACGATGACCATTCCGCTCAGCAGCGTTCGCGGTAACTACAACACGATCCTGCTGAAGAGCTTGGGTGCGGACAGTGCGTCGCGAATCTACATCGACGACGTGACGCTGCAGTAGATCGACTCTGAAGCCCCGCGCCTGCATCGCCAACGGAGGCATCACCAACGCAGCGCGGCAACAGGTCGGTTGCTGAAGCCCCAACAAAAAAGCCCGGCATCGCCGGGCTTTTTGTTGACCGCGACCGACAGGCTCAGGCCACGGCTTCCTCGACTTCGATCGCCTTGCGCAGCTTCTTCATCGCCGCGACCTCGATCTGG
>CAYPJK010000072.1:0-9453 GCA_964411025.1 uncultured Nevskia sp. | reverse complement strand
CCCCGCCCACCACCGCTGCGCTGAAGGCCCTGCTCGGATGATCTACCAGATCGACAACCGCATCCCGCAACTGCACGACAGCGCCTGGGTCGCCGACAACGCCGTAGTCATCGGCTCGGTGGTGATGGAGGCCGGCGCCAGCATCTGGTTCAACTGCGTCGTGCGCGGCGACAACGACCTGATCCACATCGGCGAGAACAGCAACATCCAGGATGGTTCGGTGCTGCACACCGACACCGGCTTCAAGCTGATCGTCGGCCGCGACTGCACCATCGGCCACCAGGTGATGCTGCACGGCTGCGAGATCGGCGAGGGCAGCCTGATCGGCATTCAGAGCGTCGTGCTGAACTGGGCGAAGATCGGCCGGAACTCGATCGTCGGCGCCGGCAGCGTGGTGCCGGAAGGCAAGGTCTACCCGGACAACGTGCTGATCCTCGGCAGCCCGGCCGTGGTCAAGCGCGAGCTGAAGCCGGCCGAGTACGAGCGCATCCGCTATGGCGCCAAGCACTACGTGCAGAACGCCGCGCGCTACCGCAGCAGCCTGAAGGCGCTGCCGCCGCCATGAAGGCCGCGCTGGCGTTCGTGCTGGCGCTGGCGGCGTTGTCGCCGGCGTCTGCCGACGAACTGCCCGAACGTGACCGCCCGGCCTTCGACGCCATCGTCAACACGGTGGCGCCGAGCGCGTCGGCGCTGGAATGGACGGCGCTGCTGCAGGCCACTGCCACCCATCCCAGCCTGATCGGTGCGCCGTACGAGGCCAACCCGCTCGACCGCGATGCCAAAGGCACGGCCGAGCCCTTGCGCGCCGGCTTCGATGGCTTCGACTGCGTGACGTATGTCGAGACCGTGCTGGCGCTGGCGCGTGTCATTGCCGTCGGCAAAACCCTGCCGGCCGACTACGCGACGGAACTGGCGCATCTGCGCTATCGGCACGGCGAGCCCGGCTACTGCGCGCGCCAGCACTACTTCGGCGACTGGGCCGAGCTGCAGGTGGCGGCCGGCGTGCTCGACGAAGTCACCACCGCGATTGCCGGCGATCCGGCCAACCTGGCGGTGCTGCGGCTGACCCACGGTTTTGATTTCCTCAGCCGCAACGCGGCCAAGACGCCGGGACTCGCCGCTGCCGCCGACCGGCTGCACTGCGTGCGCGAGCAGGAGGCCGCACTCTCGGCGCGCGACGATGGCAGCGCCTACATCCGCGCCACCAGCCTGCCGAAGATCGTCAACGGCCTGAAGCCGGGCGACCTGATCGCCTGGGTGGCCGACGTGCCGGGGCTCGACATCCTGCATGTCGGCATCGTTGTCGCGCGGCCCAACGGCCGGCTGGAACTGGCGCAGGCCTCGAAGCGCGAAAACCGGGTGCTGGTGTCGCCGGATCTGCTGCGCTACGCCGCCTCGCTGCGCCAGCAGCGCGGCGTGCGCGTGTTCCGACCGCGCGATCCGCGCTGACGCGCGGCCCTATTCGACCAGCAGGAACTGCACGGTCGCCGCTGCCACCGGCCGTTCCGATGACGCCTGCCGCAGTTCGACGCGCAGGTTCGCGAAACGCCGGCTGCGGGTGATCACCGTGGCGCTGCCGATGGTGTCCTCCAGCGCCGCCGAGCGCAGGTACTCGGCGGTGATGCTGAAGATGCGCGGCACCCGAGTCGCACCGGTGGCGCGGATCAGTTCGGCTTGTGCGGCGATCTCCATCAGCGCCGCCAGCGCGCCGCCGTGCAGCGCCGGCACCCGCGGATTGCCGACCACCTCCGGCCGATACGGCATCCGGCTGCGCAGCGCGCCGTCGGCGTCCTCGAAGACCAGGCCCAGGGTCTGCACAAACTGCACCCGGTCAAGCCGCCGCTGCACGTCGGCGGCCGTGAATTTCGCGGCCGTCATGACGCGGCCCCGGCGGGCGGCGAGACGCTCGGCGGGAACAGCGCAAAAGTGGCGCTGGCGATTGCCACCGGTCGGTTCCGATCGCCATCATGGGCGATGCCGCGGATGGTCGCCAGGTGATCGCTCAGGCCGATCACCTGGGCTTCGCAGCGCACGTCGAGCCCGGCGCCGGCCGGGCGCAGGAAATCGACCCGCAGGTCCAGGGTCGCGGAGCGGCGCGGCTCGTCCATCACCGTCAGCATCACCGTGCCGCACAGCGTGTCGAGCAGCGTGCTGATGGGCCCTTCATGCAGGTTCGCTGCTCCGGCATCAGCCACCAGGCGCGGATCGAACGGCAGGTCGGCAACCAGTTCGCCGGGCCCGATCCGTACCACTTTCAGACCGATAAAGGCATTGAACGGAATGCGCGTCACCATGAACCGCTGCAGTTCATCGGGCGAGTAGCTGAGCAACGGACTCATGGGCGCCTGCCTTGCGGGATCGGGGCTGCTGTCCACCGGTGACAGCGGCGGGAATATGGGCAAATCAGTTGGCTGGCTTCGGGCCGCCGAGGGCGGCGACCAGATCGGCGATCAGCAGGCCGAGTTCGCCGGTCATCAGCGTGAAGTCGACATCGAAGGCTTCTTCATCGTTCTTCTTGGCGGCGGCATCGTCCTCGGCGATGTCGATGAAGCGCAGCCGCTTCACGGCCAGCTTGTCGGTCAGTACCAGGCTCAGGCGTTCGCGCCAGCCAAGGCCAACGCGGGTCACCCGCTTGCCGCCGCCGATCAGGCTTTTCAGCTCCGGTCCATCGAGGCTGTGACGGGCGTAGCGGACCGCCGCCTTGGTCGGATTGTCGGCCAGCAGTTCGCAGTCGTCCTGCACCTGGAACATCGGCGGTGCGCTGCCGGTTGCCAGCCAGGCGGTCATCGCCGCCGACGGGGCCTCGCGGGTGTCCAGCGGCAGCGCGGGCAGATCGCCAAGATCGGCGCGCAGCACGGTGCCGAGGTCTTCGGCCACCTTCGGCGACGAGGTGTCGACCGCCAGGTAACCGTGCTCGAAATCGATCCAGGCCCGCACCGTGCGGCTGCGCACGAAGGCACGCGGCCGCAGTTCGTCGATCACCTGGTCTTTCAGGTCGCGCAGCTGCTTGCGGCCGGGTGCGAAGCCCTGCTGCTGCTCCAGCGCAGCGGCCTTTTCCTTGAGCGTCTGGTTGATCACCGAACCCGGCAGCAGGCGCTGCTCGGTGCCGAGCGCGATCAGCAGCTGCTTTCCCTGGGCGTAGACCAGCGTCGCGCCCGGCGCCGGCCGCACCCAGCCCTGGCTGGACATGCTGGCCGCGTTGACCGGCAGCAGCGGATGCCGCGCCAGCTTTTCCTCGACCTCGGCAGCAGTCATCGTCCAGCCCGGCGTGAGGCTGTAGACGGTCAGATTCTTGAACCAGATCGACATCGGGATGCGGGCAGGGCAGCGGGCGGCCGCAGAGGGTAGCGCAAGCGGACTTTCGAGCGGGTCCCGGCGCTTTCAAAAACACGATGCCGCCGACGCGGTCGCTCGGGGCGGCACGGTTGCGTCCCGCCGAGCGATACCCGGACACTAGCGCGGTCCCACCAGAACCCGTTCGCCGCCACCCGATGCGCAAGCTTGCCGAGACCTTCGGGCGCGACATCCAGGCCGGGCTCACCGAGCTGGGACAGGCCAGCGTGCTGCTGGTGGAAGCGCTGCAGTACACGCTGACCGGCAGCGCGCGGCAGCAGCCGGTGCGGCTGTCCGCGGTGCTCGCGCAGGCGATGGACATGGGCATCCGGGCGCTGCCGATCGTCACCGTGCTGAGCCTGGCGATCGGCGCGATGGTGGCGATCCAGGGCATCTATTCGCTGGGCCTGTTCGGCGCCGAAAGCAAGGTCACGCTCGGTGCGGCGCTGTCGGTCAGCCGCGAGTTCGCGCCGCTGATTACCGGGGTGCTGGTGGCCGGACGCAGCGGCTCGGCGCTGGCGGCGCGGCTCGGCACCATGAAGATCAACCAGGAACTCGATGCACTGATCGTGATGGGGATCGATCCGGTCCGCTTCCTGATCGCACCGGCACTGCTGGCGATGCTGCTGATGCTGCCGCTGCTGACCTGGTTCGCCGATGTGCTTGGCCTGTTCGGTGCGGGCCTGTACATCACCACCACGCTTGGCCAGGGTTTTCCCGCCTATCTGGCGGACCTGCAGGCGGCGCTGACCGTGGACGACCTGCTGCATGGCATCGGCAAGAGCGCGATCTTTGCCATCGAGATCACGCTGATCGGCGTGGTCAACGGCCTCGGTGTCAGCGGCGGGGCCGATGGCATCGGCCGGGCCACGACGCGCGCGGTGGTGCACGGCATCTCGGCCATTGTCATCACCGACATGCTGTTCGCCTGGCTGGTGATCCAGGGATGAGCACGGCCGATCCTGCGGTCATCGAAGTGAGAGGCCTGCACGCGCACTACGGCGACAAGGCGGTGCTGCGCGACATCAGCCTGCAGGTCGCGGCCGGCGAGGTGATGGTGATCATGGGCGGCTCCGGTTCCGGCAAGAGCACCCTGCTGCGCCACCTGCTCGGGCTGCAGCGGCCGACCTCGGGCACCGTGAACGTGCTGGGCGTCGATCTCGGCCGGGCCGGACGTCAGGCGCTGCTGCAGATGCGCCGCCGGATCGGCGTGGCCTTCCAGGGCGGGGCGCTGTTCTCGTCGATGACGGTGGGCGAGAACATCCTGCTGCCGCTGCGCGAGCACACCCGCCTCGACGACGCGACGATGCGGATCATGATGCGGCTGAAGCTCGATTTCGTGAATCTGCCCGGCGCCGAGGACCTGATGCCGGCCGAGCTGTCCGGCGGCATGATCAAGCGCGCGGCGCTGGCGCGCGCCATCGTCATGGACCCGAAGCTGGTGTTTCTCGACGAGCCGAGCGCCGGGCTCGATCCGGTGGTCGCCGCCGGACTCGACGAACTGATCCTCGAACTGAAGGCCACGGGCGTCAGCCTGGTCGTGGTCACCCACGAGTTGGACAGCGCGTTCCGGATCGCCGATCGCATCACCGTGCTCGATCGCGGCGAGATCCTGATCAGCGACACGGTGGCCGCCGTTCGCGCCAGTGCCAACACCCGCGTGCAGGCGCTGCTGAATCGTCAGGTCGAGCACACCCGGCATGATCCCGATGAATTCCTGCGCACGCTGACACGCGCCGATTAGGATTCGCCCATGAACCTCACCCGTCTCCATTTCGCCGTCATTGGCGGCTTCGTGCTGCTGGCGCTGGTGTCGCTGATCGTCTCGCTGGCGGTGCTGGCCGGCCGCACCGGCGCGACCGACGACTACCAGGTGGTGTACGGCAACGTGGCGGGTCTCAAGTACGGTTCCCCGGTGTATTTCGAGGGCTACCCAGTCGGCCAGGTGACCGCGATCACCCCTGAGCGCGAGGCCGGTGCGGTGCGCTTCCGGGTCCGCCTGGCGATCGCCCGCGACTGGCAGATTCCGGCCGATTCCACGGCCTCGGCCTCATCTGCCGGCCTGCTGGCGCCGATGACCATCGCCATCAAGGCGGGACCGTCATCAACATTCCTGAAGCCCGGCGACAACATTCGCGCCGGCAGCAACCGCGACCTGTTCGCCACCGTGGCCGGCGCCGCCGGCACCGTCGACAAGCTGGCCAACGACGCGCTGCTGCCGCTGTTCGGCAATCTCGACCGCCAGGTGACGGCGGTTGGCAGCCTGGTCGACGACGACCTGCGCCGGCTGCTCGGCCACGCCAACCAGGTGGCCGAAGCCGCCGCCGTGGCGGTGCCGCCGCTGCTTGTCGACGCCCGCGCGGCGACGCGCCGCCTGGCCCGAGTCAGCGAACAGCTCGATGGCGCGATCACCGCCGAGCGGCTGGCGGCGATCGACCGGATCATCCTCCACGCCGACCGGGCCACCGCCAGCCTGGCCAAGTCGAGCGAGGCGCTGGAAGCCCTCAGCGGCGATAGCGGTACCGACCTGAGGATTGCCGTGCGCGAACTGAGGCTGACCAGCGAAAGCCTCGCCCGGCATTCCGAATCGATCACCCAGAACCTCGATTCCGCAGCGCATGACCTGAAGGACTTGAGCCGGCAGCTGCGCGCCAATCCGGCGTTGCTGCTGCGCGCCTCGGCAGCCAATGCCGACGCCGAACCGGAGCGCGGCCGGTGACGCCGCTGCGGGCCGATCGCGGCCGGCGCAGCGCGCTACTCGGCTTGGCAGGCCTGCTGACGGCCTGCGCGGCGCAGCCGGTCGATCCGGAACGCTTCTTCCGACCGGAACTGCCGACGCCGGCCGAGCGTTCCAAGCCGCCGCTGCGGCTGCTGGTCGAACCGTTTCGCGTGCTGGGCATTTACGCCGACCGGGCGCTGGTGGTGCGCGATGCCGGCGGTGCTTACCGGCAGTCGCACGGGCGCAGCTGGATCGGCCCGCCGTCACTGCTGCTGGGCGAGGCGCTGGTCGACTACCTGCGCGCCGCCTATGGCCGCGATGCCGTGTTCACGCCGCAGGCTCGGCTAGACGCCGAGGTGACGATCCGCCCGCAACTGAGCCGCTTCGAGCGGGTGCAGACAGCCGCTGGCGACCGCGCCGAACTGGCGCTGGAGTTCGTCGTCAGCGGGCCGGGCGGCGTGCTGCTCGGCCACCCTGTGTTTGCGGGCGCGATGCCGGCCGGCGCCACGGCTGCGGAGTACGTGGCCGCGCAGTCGGCACTGCTCGGACAGGCCGCCGCGCAACTGCTGGCCCTGCTGGACGACGTGCTGCCGAAGGTTCCGCGCTAAGCCTGTGGCCCGTCGTGACCAGCCCGGCCTGTTTGCCGACCTGCCAGAACCCCCGCGTGCCAGCGGCCGCCGCGCGGCGTACTTCTTCGCGCTGTGGCCGGACCGCGCGGTACGCCGGCGGCTGGCGTCGGCAGCGGCGCGCCTGCCGCTCGGCGAGGGCGGGGCGGCCTACCGGATCCGCCCGGAACGCCTGCACCTGACCCTGGCCTGGCTTGGCGAGATCGACAGCGTCCGCGTCGATGCCGCGCGCCGCGCCGCCGATGAGGTGCAGGCACGGGCATTTCTGCTGCGGCTCGATCGGCTCGGCCACTTCCCGGGACCGAACGCGGTCTGGCTCGGCGCCAGCCGGATGCCGGCGCCGCTGGCACGGCTGAAAGCCGAGCTGGACCGTGAACTGCTCGGCTACGGCCTGCCGGTGGCCGCTGAGCCGTTCGTGCCGCACGTCACCGTGCAGCGCAATGTCCGTACGCCGGCAGAGGCGGCTGCGGAGCAAGTCGACTGGCCCGTGACCGCTTTCGCGCTGCTTCGCAGTGCCCGCAGCGGCGGCAAGGCCGACGGCTACCGGGTGGTGGCGCGCTGGTCGCTCGATCGTCCGCTGCCGCCGGCCTGAAATCCCGTGCCAGAGCCGGTACTCGGCTGAGCGTTCACCATCGCCGTCTTGCCAGCAGATCGGGGTCACATCGCTTGGCGGCGTGACCGAGTCCGTCGCAGGGGCGGCTGGCTGGCACGAATCACGCGCGCCGCAGGCCTGGCGCGGCAGACTCTGGAGACCTGACCGGACACGGGAAGATCCGAGGGACGGGCAGAGGTTCATGGCGTCGATGAGAAGATTCTCAGGCAACGCGCATGCCCCTTCCGCCATCATCCCGCGCATCGACAACCGGCGTGGTCAGGAGAAGGTCAGGTGAGACGGCTGGTGGCGGTGCTGTGGATGCTGGCGGGCAGCGGCGTAACCGGCGTCGAGGCCGCTGGCCTGCCGACGGCGGTGCACGAACTGGCTCCGGTCGTCGTGAGCGGCGATACCCTGGTCGGCGAGGTCGACTCCGCAACCATCGGCACCGTCTACGCCGAGCAGCTGGAGCTGCGGCCGATCTCGCGTCCAGGAGAGATCCTGGAAGCCGTGCCCGGCCTGATCGTCACGCAGCACAGCGGCGAGGGGAAGGCGAACCAGTATTTCCTGCGCGGCTACAACCTGGACCACGGCACCAATTTCGCGACCACGATCGACGGACTGCCAGTCAATTCGCGCACCCACGGCCACGGGCAGGGCTATTCCGACAATGCCTTTCTGATCCCGGAACTAGTCGACTCGGTGACCTACCGCAAGGGGCCTTACTACGCCGACTACGGGGACTTTTCCGCCGCCGGTGCCGCCGACATCCGCTATAAGGACCGGCTGGAGCAGCGCTTGGTCGAACTGGGCGGCGGCGCGTACGGCTACGGCCGCGTACTGAGCGCCGGCTCGCTGGCGCTCGGCGGCGGCGACCTGTTGCTGGCGTTCGAAGGGCTGCATTACGACGGTCCCTACGCGCGCAACCAGAACTTCAACAAGGGCAACGTGGTGGCGCGGTATGCGCGGCGGCTCGCCGATGACGGCCGTTTCCATGTTGCGCTGGGCGGCTACAGCGGACGCTGGGATTCCCCGGACCAGATTCCGCAACGCGCCGTCGACCAGGGCCTGATCGGCCGGCTCGGCTTTCTCGATCCGACGGTCGGCGGGCGCAGCTACCGGATCAACCTCAACGGCGGCCTGGAACGTGACCTGGGCCGTGGCCGGTTGGTGCTCAACGGCTACGCGTACCGCTACCGGCTGCAGCTGTTCTCGAACTTCACCTACCTTCTCGACGATCCGGTCGACGGCGACCAGTTCGAGCAGAGTGACCGGCGCAACGTCTACGGCGGTGCGGCGCGCTACACGTTGCCGGGCCGGCTGCTGGGCCTGAAGACCGCCAGCGACGTCGGCCTGCAGACGCAACTCGATGTCATCGACGACGTCGGCCTTTACCGCACGCGGGCGCGCCAGCGGCTATCGGCGACTACGGTCAGCGATGTCCGGGAGCTGAGCTACGCGGTCTATGCGCAATCGGCGGTGCAGCTCGCCGACTGGGCGCGGGTCAGCGTCGGCGCCCGCTTCGACATCTACGATTTTTCAGTCGACAACCGCAGCGATGCCGGCACAGGCCCGGCCAACAGCGGCAGCGCGCGGGACACGCTGTTCAGCCCCAAGTTCACGCTGGTGCTGGGTCCGTTCGCCCGGACCGAGCTGTTCTTCAACGCGGGCCAGGGATTTCACTCCAACGATGCCCGCGGCACCGTGCAGACCCGCGACCCCCTGGCCTGCGATGCCGGTGCCGATCCGGTCGATCCCTGCGCTCCGGTGTCACCGGTGTCGCCACTGGTGCCGGCGGTGGGCTTCGATCTCGGCCTGCGCACGGCCATCGTGCCGAAGCTGCAACTCGCCTTGAGCCTGTTCACGCTGAGTTCGGATTCCGAGCTGGTCTATGTCGGCGATGCCGGCACCACCGAAGCCAGCGGCGGATCGCGCCGGATCGGCGGCGAACTCGGCCTGTACTGGAAGCCGCTGCGCGGGCTGCTGATCGATGGCGACCTGGCCTGGACGCGTGCCCGCTTCCGCGACATCCAGCGCGACGAGGACGGCCATCCGATCGGCCAGCGGGTGCCGCAGGCGGTGGAAGGCGTCGCCGCTGTCGGACTCGGCTACCGCAGCGGGCAGGGCTGGGACGCCGGTCTGCGACTGCGCTACTTCGGACCGCGCGCGCTGACCGAGGCGAT
>CAYPJK010000071.1:0-9587 GCA_964411025.1 uncultured Nevskia sp. | reverse complement strand
CAAGATCCAGCGCTTCCTGTCGCAGCCGTTCCACGTCGCCGAAGTGTTCACCGGCTCGCCGGGCAAGTACGTGTCGCTGAAGGAGACGATCCGCGGCTTCCGCGAAATCGTCGACGGCAAGCACGACGCGCTGCCGGAGCAAGCCTTCTACATGGTCGGCTCGATCGACGAAGCGGTCGAGAAGTCGAAGAAGCTCTGATCAGGCGCGCCTGATCCGTACCGAAGGCAACCGAGCAAGCTATGGCAACCATCGAAATCGACATCGTTTCCGCCGAAGGCCAGATCCATCATGGCCAGGCGTCGATGGTGTTCGCGCCGGCCGAGCTGGGCGAAGTCGGCATCGCGCCGCGCCACGCCCCGCTGCTGACCCGGCTGAAGCCGGGTGCGGTCCGCGTCAAGGGCACGGACGGCGTGGAGCAGGCGTTCTTCGTCGGCGGCGGCATCCTTGAGGTTCAGCCGCATCTGGTGACCGTGCTGGCCGACACCGCGATCCGCGCCAAGGATTGCGACGAGGCGCTGGCCACGGAAGCCAAGCGCCGCGCCGAGGAAAAACTGTCGAACGCGAAGTCCGATGTCGATCTCGCCAAGGCCCAGGCCGAGCTTCTGCAGGCCGCTGCGCTGGCCGAGTTCCTGACCAAGATCAAGAAGTCGACCCATTGACGCGGTCTTCGCCCTGGCTGTTGAAAACGCCGACCTCGTGTCGGCGTTTTCATGTCCGGGTCCGTTACTGCGGCGGCCTGATGGTGCCGGCGCCCGTGTTGTCCGCGAGGTATTTCTGTCGCCAGGCTGACACCGCAGCGGGATAAGCTTGGAACGAATGCAAGCCGTCCGGCGCGTTTGCAGCGCCGTTGACGAATCCTTGTCATTTGCCGGCGACGCTTCGCGTAGAGTCGTGAGCGCTGCACTTTTTGCTCAAGCTGCTGTCACTGGCAGACCCTGACCGAGATCTTCCTCAAGCGCCCATGTCGCTGTTTGCCCACATCCGCCGACTGGCCACCGCACGCTGGGCGCGTGTCGTGGCGCTGTTCATGGTCGTGATGTGCTCGGTGACCTGGGTGGCGCAGGCGGTGTCGTCGGTGCAGGACAGCAAGGTGCTGCTGACGCTGGCGGCCATCGCCGATGCCTTGCCGCCGGCGCCGGACACGCTACCGGATGCGCAGCCGGCCGATTGCGCCGAAGAAGCGGAGTGCGAATCCGTGCCGCTGGTGGCGCTGGACGAGACGCACGACGTCAAGCTGTTCTTCCTGCGCGAGTTCACCCATCTGTTCCAGCCGGTTGTCGCTCGTTTGGCCCGCAATCGGGACCTCGCGGCAATCCTTCGCATGTCGTCGGAAACCTTCCGCCCGCCCGATCAGCAGATCGGTTTCATCGGGCGTTCGCTCGCGTCCTGATTCGACGTTGTCGCCGGCAGCACCGGCGGCGTCCGTGATCCGGCGCGATCCCGCGCAAGCACCTCGGGTCCCTGTCCCGGAGTGCGCGCGATCCAGCAGGTTTCCCATTTCCCGTGCAGCGCCGTGGATTTCACGTCGACGCCGGCACTGCGACCACACGACATACGAGGCATCCCGTGGACAAGCTCATCGAAGGTTTCGCCCAGTTCCGCAAGGTCACCTATCCGACCAAGCAGCGGCTGTTCAAGAAGCTGGCCAGTGGCCAGGCCCCGCACACCCTGATCATCACCTGCGCCGACTCGCGCGTGGTGCCGGAGTACTTCACCTCGTCCGATCCGGGCGAGATCTTCGTGGTTCGCAACGTCGGCAACATCGTGCCGCCGTACGCGCAGTTCGTCGGCGGCGTGTCGGCGGCCATCGAGTACGCCGTGGTGGTGCTCGGGGTCAAGGACATCGTGGTCTGCGGCCATTCCGACTGCGGCGCGATGAAGGCGACGCTCAAGCCCGGCAGCACCGATGGCATGCCGGCTGTCACCGCCTGGCTGCAGCACGCGCAGATCGCGCGCCATGTGCTCGAGGAGAATTTCGACGAGGGCGGCGATCGCTCGCGGCTGCTGGCGCTGACCGAGGAGAACGTCATTGCCCAGCTGGACCATCTGCGTACCCACCCATCGGTGGCGGCGCGGCTGGCGTCCAACCGGCTGCGCATCCACGGCTGGGTGTTCGACATCGAATCGGCGGACATCCACGTCTTCGATGCCGAGCAGCGCTGCTTCCGGACCATCGAGGTCGAGGAAGGCAGCGAAGGCGCCGACGACGACCTGGCGCCGGTCGCCGGCCGTCCGGCCTCGGCACCGCGTGCGGGTGCGCTGCAGGCGCCGATCCGCAAGGGTGACGTGCGATGAGCGCCGCGGCCTCGCAGCCAACGATGGCGGCCGAGGCGCCCGCCCGTCAGAACCTGATGGCGGATGTCCTGGCCTCGATCGTCGTGTTCCTGGTGGCCGTGCCGCTGTGCATGGGCATCGCGATCGCCTCCGGCGTGCCACCGGCGGCAGGACTGATCACCGGCATCGTGGGCGGCATCGTGGTCGGCAGCATCTCCGGCAGCCCGCTGCTGGTCAGCGGACCGGCCGCCGGGCTTGCCGTGCTGGTGTTCGAGCTGGTGCAGGCGCACGGCATCATCGCGCTCGGGCCGGTGGTGCTGATCGCCGGCCTGATCCAGGTGGTGGCCGGCGTGACCGGCCTCGGCATGTGGTTCCGCATGGTGTCGCCGGCGGTCGTCAACGGCATGCTGGCCGGCATCGGCGTGCTGATCATTGCCTCGCAGTTCCACGTGATGTTCGACGCCAAGCCGCTGCCGACCGGCTTCCTGAACTTCTTCGCCGCCCCGAAGCTGATCTTCAATGCGCTGACCAACGGTGCCGGTGCGCAGGCGGCGGCGTTGGGGCTGGCAACGATCGCGATGATCGTGGCCTGGGAGAAGTTCCGGCCGGCGCGGGTCAAGCTGCTGCCGGGCGTGCTGATCGCGATCATTCTCGCCACGGTGATCGCCGAGTCGCTGCAACTGGGCGTCAACCGCGTGACCCTGCCGGACAACCTGATCGCCGGCATCGAATGGGTGACACCGTCGAAGCTGCTGGGCCTGTTCACCACACCGGCGCTGCTGGTGTCGGCGGCGGCGTTCGCGGTCATCGCCAGCGCCGAAACCCTGCTGTCGGCGGCGGCGGTCGACCGCATGCACGACGGCGCCCGTACCCAGTACAGCCGCGAACTGACGGCACAGGGGGTCGGCAATGCCCTGTGCGGGCTGATGGGCGCGCTGCCGATGACCGGCGTGATCGTGCGCTCGGCGGCCAATGTCCAGGCCGGTGCCAAGTCGCGGCTGTCGACGATCCTGCACGGCAGCTGGATTCTCGCCTTCGTGCTGCTGCTGCCGTGGCTGCTGCGGATGGCGCCGGTGTCGGCGCTGGCCGGCATTCTGGTCTTTACCGGCTTCAAGATGGTCAAGCCATCGCAGATCCGGGAACTGGCCGAGTTCGGTCGCGGCAATGTGTCGGTCTACGCCGTCACCGCGCTGACCATCATCGCCACCGATCTGCTGATGGGCGTCATGGTCGGCATCGGCTTCGCGCTGCTGCGGCTCGCGCTGCGCTCGGCGCGCCTCCACCTGCACCTGAAGAAGGGCGAGGAAGCGAACGCCCGGACCCTGCGCCTGGTCGGCTTCGCGACGTTCCTGAACATCCCGTGGATCGCCAAGATCCTTGACGAGATTCCGCCGGGAACGCAGCTCACGCTCGATATCGAGCGGCTGCGCCACGTCGACTACGCGGTACTGGTGCTGCTGCAGGACTGGGCGCGCATGGCGCCGGTCACCGGCTCGGCGCTGATCGTCGACTGGGCGGTGCTCAAGAGCCGTTCCGAAGGCGGCAACGAACGCCGCGAGCTGGCCCAGGTCACCGCCTGAGTCCTGCCGTCGCCCCGGCCTGCGTGGTGCTGCAGGCCGGGCGGCTGCATTTCTGAAGGCCCGCCTGCCTCCGCCGGCGGGCCTTTTCGTGGGCGGTGCACCGTATCATCGGCGTCCGCCCGCAGCCGCCGAAACCATGTCCGACCGCGTTCACGCCATCATTCTTGCCGCCGGGCAGGGCACGCGCATGAAGAGCGCCCGGCCGAAGGTGCTGCATGCGGTCGGCGGCAAGCCGATGCTCGGCCATGTGCTGGATGCCGCGACCGACGCCGGCATCGGCCAGTCGCACCTGGTGCTCGGCCATGGCGCCGAGCAGGTGCACGCCTGGCTGGAAACGCGGCCCGGTGCCACGCCACAGGTGGTGATCCAGACGCAGCAGCTCGGCACCGCGCATGCCGTGGGCCAGGCGCTCCCGGCGGTGCCGGACACTGCGCTCGTGGTGGTGCTGTACGGCGATGTGCCGCTGATCAGCGCGGCGACCGTGCAGTCGCTGATCGAGGCAGCGCAGGATGGCCTCGCGCTGCTGACCGTGACGCTCGACGAGCCGCGCGGTTACGGCCGCATCCTGCGCGACACGGCCGGGCGGGTCACCGGCATCGTCGAAGAGAAGGACGCCAGTGACGCGCAGCGGCAGATTCGCGAGGTCAACACCGGCCTGATCGCCGCGCCGGCACGCCGGCTGCGCCGCTGGCTGGCCCATGTCGGCAACGACAACGCAAACCGCGAGTACTACCTCACCGATGTCGTCGGCCTGGCCGCCCGCGACGGCGTCGTCATTCGCACGCTGCAGGCGGCGAGCGCAGCCGAGGTGGAAGGCGTCAACGATCCGCTGCAGCTGGCGCGTGCCGAGCGCCTGTACCAGCGCGGGCAGGCCGAGCGTCTGCAGCGCGATGGCCTGTATCTGGCCGATCCGGCGCGCTTCGACCTGCGGGGCCAGCTCCGCGTCGGTCGCGACGTGCAGATCGACATCGACTGCGTCATCGAAGGCACGGTCACGCTTGGCGACAACGTGCGGGTCGGGCCGTACTGCATCCTGCGCGATGTCGACGTGGCGGCCGGCACCCGCATCGAGGCCCATTCGCTGCTCGAAGACTGCCGCGTCGGCCCCGGCTGCGTGATCGGCCCGTACGCGCGGCTGCGGCCTGGCACGGAACTGGGCCGGGACGTGCACATCGGCAACTTCGTGGAGCTGAAGAAGACCACGGTTGGCGACGGCTCCAAGGCCAACCATCTGGCTTATCTCGGCGATGCGGTGATCGGCGCGCGGGTCAACGTCGGCGCTGGCGTGATCACCTGCAACTACGACGGCGCGCACAAGTTCACCACCACCATCGGCGACGACGCTTTCATCGGCACCGACAGCCAGCTGGTGGCGCCGGTCCGCATCGGTCGCGGGGCCTACATCGCGGCCGGTTCAACGATCGCCAAGGATGCGCCGGACGATCAGCTGACCATCAACCGCGCCCGCGACCAGCGCTCGCTGCCGGGCTGGAAGCGGCCCCGCAAGGGCTAGCCATCGCCGCTGGCGGCCCGCCCGCTCAGCCGGCTGACCCCGGCAGCGTCGGCGTGAACGGCGGGGTGTCGCCACCGATCAGGCCGTGCGCACGCAGCCAGCCGATGGCGTCGTCGCTGTCGCCTTCGAACCAGGCTGCTGCCGAGCCGAGGATGAACGTGTAACCCCAGGCGTCCATGTCGGCGAACATCTGTGCGCGCGAATAGCCGGCCAGCTGCTCGGCCAGCAGGCACTGCAGATAGCAGACGGCGTTTTCCTCGGTGTCGGTGCCGCCGGCATCGGTGTGCAGGCCGGCGCGGCGCGACTCGTCCATGCACAGCCAGTGACAGGCCTCGTGCAGCGCCGAATGCACCGGCGTGTCGGGGCGGATGTACAGCCGCCGCCCGACCAGCCCGGCCTCCGGTTCGCCCCAGTAACTGCCCGGAATCGCGTCGTCCTCGGCGAGCCAGGCGAGTGACAGGCCGGACCGGCCGAGCAGGGCAGCCAGCACGCCATCGGGCAGGGCATCGCAGCGGGTGACGTTCATCCGGGCCAGGCGAAATTGCGGAGCCGGAGGGTAAGCGCGGCCCGGCGATGGCGCAATCATTGCCAGTGCGCCAAGCGCTTGGCGACGGTCGGCATCGGCTACATTCGGGGTCCTATACCAGCGCGCTGCCGACGTCGTGGCGCGCCTTCGAGGAGAGCGAAGATGACCCGGTCGAACCCCTGGCGCCGCGGTGCGCGCCCGCTGTGGCTGTGCGCCGCCAGCCTGATGCTCGCAGCCTGCGGCAGTTCCGGATCGCCGGATGGCGGCGGGACTTCCGGCGGCACGACCGGCGGCAGTACCGGCGGCAACGTGCAGCAGCCCGGCGCCGATCTGTTCCTGAACGTGCTGCCGCCCGGCTCCAATGGCAATTCCGCCGGCGGGCTCGGCGCGCCGGTGCCCGGGCTGCCGGTGCTGCGCTACCCGGACAACTTCGTTGACCAGCTGTCGCTGTACGGCAACCTGAGCTACGCCCGGCCGAATCTGCAGGCGGCGCCGTGCAACCCGCCGCTGGCCATCGACACCCACGCTGCGGCGTCGAACCTCGCCTGCAACTACTTCAAGTCCGAAGGGCTGGAGCCGGCCGACGGCAGCGTGGTGTCGACGCTCAATCTCAGCGCGCCGGCCGGCGGCAACGTCACGTTGCGCCGCGACCGCTGGGGCGTGCCGTTCATCGTCGGCGACACCCGCCAGTCGGCGATGTACGGCTTCGGCTACGCCTCCGCGCAGGACCGGCTGTGGCTGCACGACGTGCTGCGCTCGATCGGCCGCGGCACCTTCTCCGAGTTCCTCGGTCCGGCCGCCGACACCTTCGATTTCGACGGCAACATCGCCGTGGTTGCCGGCTACACCGAAGACGAGCTGACCGCGATGGTCGAGCTGGCGCGGACCCGCTTCGGCGCGCTCGGCGAGCTGGCGATCGCCGATCTCGACAGCATGGTCGCCGGCATCAATGCGTATATCGCCACGCTCAGCGGGCCTGCACTGCTGCAGCGGCCGCCGGAATACGTGAGCCTGCGGCTGCCGGGTCTCGGCGACGGCGTGCTGCCGTTCCCGCCACGGCCGTGGACGCGCAACGACATCGTCGCCTCGGCGATCCTGATCCAGTCGATCTTCGCGGTCGGCGGTGGCAATGAATCCACCTCCGAGCTGCTGCTGCAGCGGCTCGATCCGTCGTTCACTGCCGGTGCCACGACGATTCCGCGCGCCGCCTGCGAGTTCTGGCGCGATGTCCGCCACGCGAATGATCCGGATGCGCACCGGACGATCGCGGCGAACTTCGCCACGCAGTTCCCGGGCAGCGTCAACGAATCCTGCCCGCAGGCGCTGCCGGCCGGGGCGGCGATCTGGGATGTCGGCAGCGTGCAGCCGCGCGTGGTGCTGACCGCCGGCAACGAGCCGATCGCCAATCCGGCGCTGCCGCTGCCGTTCCCGGTGACCACGCCGGTGCTGACGCCGCTTGACCGGCTGCGGATGATCCCGTCGCTGTTCGGTCTGGTGCCGACATCCACGGCAAGCGTCGCGGTGGTGCCGCTGCGGTCCGGGCTGCCGGCGCCGGCGAAGCGCACCGTGTTCGCTGATCTTTCGCCCGGCAAGGCCGCGCGGCTGGCGCTGGCGGCGGCCGGCATCCCGCTGCCGGAGCGCATGTCGAACTTCATCGCCGTCAATGGCAGCGAAACGGCCAGCGGCCATCCGATCGCGGTGATGGGCCCGCAAGCCAGCTACTTCGTGCCGCAGCTGCTGTGGGAAGTCGCGATCCGCTCCAACGGCGGCACGCCGCAGGACTTCGCCGGCCGCGGCATCGTGTTCGCCGACCTGCCGTACATCAACATCGGCCGTGGCCTCGACTTCGCGTGGAGCGCGACCTCGGGTTCGTCGGACCTGATCGACACCCGGGTGTCGCGGATGTGCAACCTCGACGGCCGCCCGGCCTCGCGCGACGACGCCGATGGCGACGGCTTCCCCGATGCCGACGGCTATCTCTACGACCGTGGCGACGGCGCCGGCATGGTCTGCCGCCGGTTCCTGAAGCGGGTCGACGAATGGCGCGCCCGGCCGACCGTCGCCAGCCTGGCGCTCGGCGGGCCGCTGCTGCCGCAGGACGTGCGCCGCTACGTGCTGCGCACGCACTACGGCCCGGTGTTCGCGACCGCCACCGTCAACGGCCAGCCGGTGGTGATCAGCCAGCAGCGCAGCACCTTCTTCGACGAGATCGGCACCATCGCGCCGTTCGCACTGGCCTCGACCCGCGTGGTCCATGACGCGACCAGCTTCCAGCAGCTGTTCAACGGCGTCACCGGCAGCTTCAACTGGCTGTATGTCGACAAGGATGACGTCGGCTACATCCACTCCGGCCTCTATCCGCAGCGCGCTGCCGAAGCGCATCCGGAACTGCCGGTCTGGGGCGATGGCCGCTACGAGTGGGCCAGCCACCGCAGCCTGCCTGCCGACTACTTCACGCGCTTCGAATCGGGCGCGGCGTATTCCACCAGCCGCTCGGTGCCGGTGGTGCGCGGCAGCGGCGATCCGCTGCAGGGCTTCTTCGAATGGCCGGATTTCATGTCGTTCGCCGGTCATCCGAACGCCATCAATCCGCCCGGTGGCCTGATCGCCAGCTGGAACAATTCGCCGGCCGGCGGCTGGTGGGCCGCCGACTTCGATGGCAGCTACGGCCCGACCCATCGCGTCGACCTGCTGGCCGAACGCCTGAAAGCCTTCCAGGCCAGCGGTCGCCGCTTCGATTTCGCCAACATGGTCGAGATCATGGGCGACGCTGCCTACGCCGATCTCCGCGGTCAGGAGGTGCTGCCGGAACTGCTGGCGCTGATGCAGGCCGGGCCGCTGAACGCAGCCCAGCAGCGCGTCGTCACCCTGATGCAGGGCTGGCTGAACGCCCAGGACTCGCGCGACTGGATCGGCCCTCAGCGCGACGGCAGCCGGTATCCGCTGGCCCTCGGCGCGCTGCGGCGCGATCGCAATATCGACGGTGTCTACGATGCCCGCGCGGCGGTGGTGCTGATGGACGCCTGGTATCCGTACCTGATCGACACCGTGCTGCCGCAACTGGTCGCGCACGACGGCTTCGTCGCCCAGGGCCGCTACGACGCGCCGCGCGCGCAGGGCTCGGCCTACATCTCCGGCTGGTACGAGCACCTGAAGCGGGTGCTCGACACCGCCCTGGCGGCGCCGGGTACCACGCCGTACCGGCAGCTGGCGTGCGCGGGTGGTGGCGATGCGGCGGCTTGCCGCACGGCAGTGCTGGCGGCGCTTGATTCGGCGCTGGCGCGGCTCGGCGGCATCGACAACCAGGCGAACTGGGACGGCACCACGCTCGGCGTCTACAGCGCGAACAGCAGCGATCCGGCGGCCGACCAGACGGTCGAGGAGTACGACGCGACCCGCCATATCGGCCTGAGCTTGCTGCCGGTGCCGGAAATCCGCTGGATCAATCGGCCGACGTTCCAGCAGGTGGTGGAGATCCGCAACCGCCGGCCTTGACCGACGGCGGCGCTGCTACCAGCAGGTGCTGGCCGCTGCGCCGCTGCCATCCAGCGCGGCGCGCACGCCGAGGCTGTCGAGACTCAGCGAGGCGCAGGCGCGGTCGGCGGCCTGCACGCCGGATGCGTCGGCGCGCACCCGGTAGCTGCCGGCATCGACCCGCAGGCTGATCGTGTAGTAGCCGTCGGCGCTGGCGAA
>CAYPJK010000070.1:5099-9856 GCA_964411025.1 uncultured Nevskia sp. | reverse complement strand
CCGGCCATAGCGGCCAGCCGGCACGTCGTCGGCCTGCGTGGCGCCGACCGCCGCGTCGCCGGTCGGCGACAGCATCTGCCAGGCGTACTCGGTCGGAAACGGGCCCGGCGCCACGGCGTTCAGGCGAATGCCGTACTTCGCCCACTCCACGGCCAGCGACATGGTCATCGCATTGATCGCCGCCTTGGCCATCGCGCTCGGCACCACATACGCCGAGCCGGTCCAGATCCAGGTCACCAGCGTCGATACCACGGAGCCCGGCAGGCCCAGCGCGATCCAGCGCTTGGCCACCGCGTGGGTGGTGAAGAAGCCACCGTTCATCACCGTCGAGGTGATCGCCTCGAAGCCGCGCGGCGACAGGTCCTTGGTCGGCGCGATGAAGTTGGCGGCGGCGTTGTTGACCAGGCCGGTCAGCGGGCCGAACTTCTCGAAGATCTCGCCGACGGCAGCATCGACCAACTCGGCCTTGCGGATGTCGACGGTCTGCACGAAGGCGCGCGGGCTGGCGTGTTCGGCATTGATTTCGGCGGCGGCGGCCTCCAGCACGTCCAGCCGGCGGCCCCAGAGATGCACGGTCGCGCCGTGCGCCGCGAAATGCTTCGCCATGCCCTTGCCGAGGCCGGTACCGCCGCCGGTGACGAGGATGCGTTTGCCGGCCAGTGCATCCGACGAATAAAGCGCCATGTTCAGTTCCTGCGGGTGGGGTTAAATGATATGGCACCATACGATATTGGCGGCAATGCTTCAATGCCATCACTCGGAAACTGGCGCTGCGGCGAAGCCGCGCGATGTCGCATGATCACGTCATGACGGCCGCTCCCCCACCGATCGACAGCCAGGCCCTTGCCGGTGCGCGACGCCGTAGCCGCGGCCGGCCGACGCGGGAGGAAGGCGAGGCCTTGCGCAAGGCCATCCTCGACGCCGCGCTCTCGGCATTCATCGCCCGCGGCTTCGAGGCCGCCAGCATGGCGGGCATCGCCCGCGCGGCCGGCGTCGCCAAGATCACGCTGTACCGGCACTATGAAAGCAAGGAGCAGCTGTTCGTCGAGGTGGCGCGGCGCGCGCAGCTCGGTGTCCGCGAGCGGCTGGGAACGGTGGCCGATGCCGGCGTGCCGCTGGAAGCCGCGTTGCGGCAGATCATCAGCAAGCTCTACGACGGCTACACGCATCCGGAGTACCTGGCGGTGATGCGGATGGTGATCGCCGAAGCCGGCCGCTTCCCAAAGCTGGGGCGCGCGATGCTCGACGATTCGGCACAGGTGTCGGCGCCGTTGGTGGCTTACCTGCAGCGGCTCAAGGATGCCGGGCAGGTGGATCTCGATTCGCCGTACGACGCGGCGGCGCAGATTTCCGGGCTGGCCAGCGGGGCCGGCCGCTATGTGCTGCTGACCCCGGGTCGACATCCGGCGAGCCGGCGTCGGTGGGTGGAATCGCTGGTCACGTTGTTCACCCGGGCCTGGCGCAAGACGGCCTGAAGCGGGCTGCGGACGCTACACTCCGTGCGTCTGTCCGCACGCCCCTGACGAAAAGCCGAATGCTGCCGATTGCACCCCGTCCCACGCGCCGCACCCGTTCCAAGCATGGCGGCAAGAAGCTGACCATCGAAGAGCGCCTGCTGGCGGCGATGGAGCGGATGCTGGAGCAGGGCCAGCGCTATGTGTCGCTGTCGGTCGAGGAACTGGCCGCCGAGGCCGGCATGTCGCGTGGCACCTTCTATTCGCACTTCCGCGACAAGAACGAGTTGATCGCCCGGCTGATGGCGCTGATCACCGACGAGATCGTCGACAGCGCCGGCAACTGGCTGGGGCCCGATCCCGGCGGCCAGCGGCCGCGGCGCGAGGAAATGCAGGCGACCATGGTCGGCGTCAGCCGCACGTTCCGGAAGCACCGGGCGATCCTGTCGGCGTTCGCCGACAGTGCGCGACAGGACGATGCGCTCGGCCAGCAGTTCCAGAAGATGATGGACACCATCTGCGGCCGCTGCCGCGCCGCGATCGCGGCCGTCAACCGCAGCGGCGGCTGCCGGCCCGGTACCGGCGATGACGTGGCCGATGCGCTGTCGTGGTTCGTCGTCACCTACCTCGGCCGCTTCAGCCCCTTGCGCGAGGGCGAAGCGCTGGAACGGCTGATCAAGGCGGTAGCCGATATCTGCGCCAGCGCCATCTTCGCCGACGAGAAATCCTGAAGCCGAGGCGCGCAGGCGGTCAGTGTCGTGCCGCTGTCAACGACAGGCCGCTCCAATGCCGCGCTCAGGCGGCGATCTCCAGACGGGTGATCGCGTCGCCGTCAACGACGAAGGCGTAGCGCAGGTCGATGGGGCTGCCTGGGAAATCGCCGGTCAGGCGGCCGGTGACGACATGCCGGTCGCCGGCGCTCTCGAGCTTCAGCGGCTCGCAGCGGTAGCGGTACCGGGCCGATGCTTCGGCTTTCCAGCGTGCGATGGCGGCCTGTCCGGTGTGCATGTGCGCCTCATCGACCACGACGCCTTGGTCGCTGAAGCAGCGCGCCACGGCGGCACTGTCATTCTGGTGATCGGCCGCGAAATAGGCGGCGACTGCGGTGGGTAATGGCAGGTGGGTCATCGGGCATTCCTGATCAGAGGGGAGACGCCATGGTGGCGCGCATCGATTGCGTTGAGAATCCGCTATGGTCTTAATGGGTTCTGTAGCCAGATCACATAATGCGCGGTGTCGAATTTGCCGAACTGAAAGCTTTCGCTGCGGTTGTCGAGCGGGCGAGCTTCGCGCGGGCGGCTGACCAGCTTGGGCTGACGCCATCCGCGCTCAGTCAAACCATTCGCCAGCTCGAAGCGCGACTGGGCGTGCGATTGCTCAATCGCACCACCCGCAGCGTCGCGCCGACCGAAGCCGGCGCGCGGCTGCATGAGCGGATCGCGCCTCTGTTCCTGGAGATGAATGCGGCGGTCGCCGAAGCGGCGTGCAGCAACGGCCGCACGGCCGGCACCTTGCGCATCAATACGCTGGGGTGGGCGGCACGGACGATCATCGCGCCGCGGCTCAGTCGCTTTCACCGGGCGCATCCGGACGTGGTGCTCGACATCGCCGTCGATGACGGCTTGCGCGATATCGTCGCGGGCGGCTTCGACGCCGGTATCCGCTTCGGCGAACGGCTGGAAAAGGACATGATCGCGGTGCGGCTGACGCCGGACCTGCGTCTGTCGGCCGTGGCGGCACCGGAGTACCTCGCCCGCTGCGGCGAACCGGCAACGCCGGCGGATCTGCATCGCCATGCCTGCATCAATTGGCGCTTTCCCGGCAGCGGCCGGCTGTACCGCTGGCAGATGCATGCCGAGGAGGAGGCGCTGGAACTGGCGGTATCAGGGCCGCTGACTGCCAATCACCAGGACCTGATGTTCGCTGCCGCCCTGCAGGGTCTGGGCATCCTCTATGCCTTCGATGACGAGGCGGTGGCGGCTGCGGTCGCTGCGGGCCAGCTCAAGCGCATCCTTCCGGGCTGGTCGCGGGCGCAGCCGGGCGTGCATCTCTATTACTCCAACCGGCGCCATCCCCGGCCGGCGCTGCGGGCCTTCATCGACTGTCTGCTTGACCGGGGTGCGACTGCGGCTTGATCGGGGTGTTCACGACGCACCGTTTGCCGATGCATCAACAAAAAAGGCGGCGTCCCGAAGGACGCCGCCTTTTTTGTTTCGGTCTGGGGTCAGGCTGCGATCAGACGCCGACCGTCGCCGCGCGGCCAACTTCGGCGCCCGGCTCGTTCTGCCAGTCCGGCCAGCCGGCCTTGCGGTTCTGCTCGGCGGCAAGCACGCGTTCCTCGCGGGTCGCGAACTCCAGGTCCCAGCGCTTCAGCGCCGGCTTGATGATCACGTTGTGCCAGATCGGCGGCACCAGCGCGGCGAGGAAGCAGACGAACACGCTCGGCATCGTGATCGCTTCCTTGTGCGGCACCAGCTTGTAATAGACCTGATACGAGTTCAGGTGATGGTCGGCGTGGTTGGTGATCTCGAACGCCATCACGCGGCTGAACCAGCCCAGGTGGTTCCACAGGTGGCGGCGGCCGATCGGCGCGCCCTTCAGACGCACCACGCCGTAATGCTGGAAGTAGTTGAACGACTCGACCCAGAAGCGGGCAATGATCTGGCCACCAAAGGCCACCAGATTCGCCAGCGGGCCGCCGATCAGGAAGATCGCGCCGTGGAACAGCGCCAGCGCCAGCAGCGCGCGCCACAGGCGGTGGCTGATGCCGTACGGGGCCTTGCCCTTCTTGCGCAGCGCATTCGCTTCCATGTTCATCGCGTATTTCGTCGATTCGACGAACGCGTTCCAGGTGAACGAATACAGGTTGGTGCCGCGGGCGGCAGTGTCGCCGTCGTCCGGCGTGGCGACGTCGATGTGATGACCGACGACATGGCCGATGTCGCGCGTGCAGTCGAGGATGCACAGATGCGAGTAGCGACCTACGGTACGCGGCAGCGCGCCGCGCATGTGGTACAGCTCGTGCGCTGCCGGCACCAGCGGGATCACGCCCATCCACGCCAGGCTCAGCACTGCGCCGACCAGCTGCATCGTGTTCAGGTCGCCCTGCGCGACGCGCCATGCCATCGCGAAGTAAAGGCTGACCGGGCCGATCGCGCACAGCCAGATCGGGAGGTTGGCCAGCGTCGCGTTGCTCATCTTGCGGGTGCTGTAGTCACGGCCCGCCACCGTGTCGAGCACGGCCAGCACCGGGAACGACAGGATGCCGATCCACACGGCATCGCCGCCGACAAGGAAGCCGTA
>CAYPJK010000070.1:0-5089 GCA_964411025.1 uncultured Nevskia sp. | reverse complement strand
GGACGATGCCGACGCGGCGACGTTGCAGCGCCTTCAACGCGATGCCAGCGGCCGCGTCGCCGCGTGCTTTGTGGATCCGCGTCTGCGCCAGCTAGGGCTGCGCGTTGTCCTGGCGGCGACGACGCCCACCGGGATCCAGTATTTCAAGTAGTCCATCGTGATCGCCTCCTCAGGCTGCTGTTTGTCCGTGTTGTCGCTGCATGGCGCGTGCGAGGCCGTACCTGCAGAGTCATATGGGACGCGGTGCCGACGTTGTGGGAGAGAAACGCACTGCACAACAAAATTAAACACCGTGTTCAGTTTGGATACTAGCAGGGCGTTCTCGGGCCCTGTCAACGGAGATCGTATGGTAGGCGACGAACGGCGGGAGACTGCGTCCTCGGAAAGCAGGGTGCAGCGGCATTAGTTACGGGGTTGGCCTTTTCCGCCGCGCCGTGACGACTTACGGTGCGGGCCGTCACTGGAACCCGAGTTCGCCATGTCCCTTGCTGCCCCGACCACCGCCAGCCGCCTTCGCCAGCCGCTGAAGCTGCCGGTCATCGTTGCGCCGATGTTTCTCGTCTCCACGCCGAAGCTGCTGCTGGAATCGTGCAAGGCCGGCCTGATCGGCTCGCTGCCGACCCAGAACGCCCGCACCACGGCCCAGCTCCGCCAATGGTTCGACGAGATTCGCGATGAACTGGCCGCCTTCCGTGCGGCGGGCCACACGCCCGGCGGCTGGGCGGCGAGCGTGCTGGTGCACAACAGCTATGACCGCTTCCCGGAAGAGCTGGAAATGTTGCAGGAATACCGGCCGGACATCGTCGTCACCGCGCTCGGCAGCCCGAAGCGGGTGCTTGACCAGGTGCACGGCTACGGCGGCGCGGTGTTCGCCGACGTGATGTCGCTGGAACACGCACGCAAGGCGGCTGATGCCGGCGCCGACGGCCTGGTGCTGGTCTGCCATGGCGCCGGCGGCCATACCGGCGCCAACAGCCCGTTCGCGTTCGTGTCCGAGGTGCGTCGCTTCTTCAACGGCACGATCGTCGTCGGCGGCGCGATCTCCGACGGCCGCGGCGTGCTCGCCGCCGAAGTGCTGGGCGCTGATCTCGTCTACATGGGCACCCGATTCATTGCCTGCCCGGAAACCATGATCAACGACGATTACCGGCGGATGATGATCACCGCCAACATGGATGGCGTGGTCGCCACCAAATCGGTCACCGGTGTGCAGTGCAGCTGGCTCAAGGAAAGCCTGGTGGCCGCCGGTTTCGACGATACCCGGATCGCGTCGACCGCCAAGATCGACTTCAGCGATGTTCACGGTGAGCTGAAGCCGTGGAAGAACATCTATGGCGCGGGCCAGGGTGTTGGACAGGTCGATCGCGCTGCGACCACGGCCGAAGTGGCGGCCCAGCTGATCGACGAATACCGCGCGGTGGCCGCCGCCTTCGCCAACCGCTCCCGTGCCTGAGCGCCCTGAACCGCTTCCCACCTGACCGAGAACGCCCATGCTGCCAGCCCGCGCTGTCTATTCCGAAGAGCACGAGATGTTCCGCGACGCCGTTCGCGGCTTCATCAAAACCGAGCTGACGCCGCATTTCGCCCGCTGGGAGGAGCAGGGAATCGTCGACCGCTGGATGTGGGACAAGGCCGGTGCGGCCGGCCTGCTCTGCCCGCAGGTCAGCGAGGCCTACGGCGGCGTCGGCGGCACGTTCCGCCACAACGCCATCGTCGTCGAGGAACTGGCCTACGCCGGCATGGCGGGCCCACAGACCGACCTGTCCGTCCACAACGATGTTTGCGCCGGCTACCTGCTGAGCCTCGGCAGCGAGGTGCAGAAGCAGAAATGGCTGACCGGCATGGTCAGCGGCAAGACTGTCTGCGCCATTGCCATGACCGAGCCGGGCACCGGCAGCGACCTGCAGGGCATCAAGACCCGGGCCGAGCGTGACGGCGACCATTTCCGGATCAATGGATCGAAGACGTTCATCTCCAACGGCCAGCATTCGGACATCGTCATCGTGGTCGCCCGCACCTCCGATGCGCCGGGCTCGAAAGGCATGAGCCTGATCGTCGTCGAGGCCGACCGGCCTGGCTTCCGCCGCGGCCGCAACCTGGACAAGCTCGGCCACCTGTCATCCGACACCTCGGAGCTGTTCTTCGACGACGTGCGGGTGCCGGTCGACAACCTGCTCGGTGCCGAGGGCACAGGCTTCGCGAGCCTGATGAACGAGCTGCCGCAGGAGCGGCTGACGCTCGCGGTGTCGTCGCTCGCTGCCGCCCAGAAGGCGTTCGACATCACCCGCGACTACGTCAACACGCGCCGCGCCTTCGGCAAGTCGATCATGGAATTCCAGAACACCCGCTACAAGCTGGCCGACCTCAAGGCTGAGCTCTCGGTGGGCTGGGCGTTCGTCGACCAGTGCCTGGACAAGCACGACCGCCACGCGCTGACGTCCTCCGAAGCGTCGATCGCCAAGCTGTGGTGCACCGAGATGCACGGCCGATTGGTCGATACCTGCCTGCAGTTCTTCGGCGGCTACGGCTTCATGCGCGAGTACGAGATCTGCAAGCTGTACGCTGATGCCCGCGTGCAGCGCATCTACGGCGGCACCTCCGAAATCATGCGCGAACTGATCTCGCGAACGCTGTGATGCCGGGCGCGCCGGCCCTGTTGCTCTGCTGGACGGTCGTGATAGTATGGCACCATACTAAATAACCACCGGCCAGCGGCCGGCCTTTTCCCGGGAGTCGGCAATGGCGGGTCTGTACTTCGAGCAGTTCACGGTCGGTCGGGTCTTCGAGCACGAGATCCGCCGCACGGTCACCGAATCGGACAACGTCTGGTTCTGCGGTGCCACCTACAACCCGGCGCAGATCCATATCGACGCCGAGTACTGCAAGAACACCGAGTTCGGCCAGCCGCTGGTGAACTCGATCTTCACGCTCGGCCTGGTGATCGGCCTGTCGATCCAGGACACCACGCTCGGCACCACGGTGGCCAATCTCGGCATGACCGACACCCGCTTCCCGAAGCCGGTGTTCGCGGGCGACACCATCCGCTCGCGGACCACGGTGCTGGAAGTCCGCGAGTCCAAGTCGCGGCCGAACGCCGGCATTGTCACCTTCCTGCACGAAGGCCTGAACCACCGCGGCGAACTGATCTGCACCACCCAGCGCCAGGCGCTGATGCTGCGCAAGCCGGCCGCCTGAGCGCCGCTGCTGCACGCCGCCGCTGGTCACCGAATTCTCAATCTCTCCGGAGCTTTTCCCGATGGACTTCTCGATCAATCCCGATCATCAGGCGATCCGTGACGGCGTGGGCGCCGTGGTTCGTTCGTTCGGCGACGAGTACTGGCTGGCGCGCGACGAGGATGGCGAGTTCCCGCGCGAATTCCACAAGGCCATGGCCGATGGCGGCTGGCTGGGCCTGACGATGCCGGAGGAGTACGGCGGCTCCGGTCTTGGCGTCACCGAAGCGATGATCATGATGCATGAGATCGCCAGCCACGGCGGCGGCATGGCGGCGACCTCGTCGGTACACATCAACCTGTTCGGGCCGCACCCGATCGTCGTTCACGGCACGCCGGAGCAGAAGGCTCGCTGGGTGCCGAAGCTGATCGCCGGCGAAGACCAGTGCTGCTTCGGCTTCACCGAGCCGGACGCCGGCCTGAACACCACGGCGATCAAGACCTTCGCGACCAAGGTCGACGGCGGCTATGTGGTGCGCGGCCAGAAGGTCTGGACTTCGACCGCCCAGGTCGCCAACAAGATCATGCTGCTGACCCGCACCACCAAGCTCGAAGACGCCAAGCGTCCGACCGACGGCATCACGATCTTCTATACCGATCTCGACCGCAGCAAGATCGAAGTCAAGAAAATTCCGAAGATGGGCCGCAAGGCTGTGGATTCCAACGCCATCTTCATCGACGACCTGTTCATCCCCGAATCCGACCGGATCGGCGAGGAAGGCAAGGGCTTCGGCTACATCCTGCACAGTCTGAATCCGGAACGGGTGCTGATCGGCATCGAGGCGATCGGCATCGGCCAGGACGCGCTGCGCCGTGCGTCCAAGTACGCCCGTGAACGCGTCGTCTTCGGCCGCCCGATCGGCCAGAACCAGGGCATCCAGCACCCGCTGGCGGAGAAGTGGATGTACCTGGAAGCAGCCCAGCGGATGGTCGAGAAGGCGGCATGGCTGTACGACAACGGCCTGCCCTGCGGCGCCGAAGCGAATTCCGGCAAGTTCCTCGGCGCGCGTGCCGGCTACGACGCCTGCCTGCAGGCCGTGCTGACCTTCGGCGGCTTCGGCTACGCCAAGGAGTACCACGTTGAACGGCTGCTGCGCGAAGTGACCGTGACCCGAATCGCGCCGATCACCGAGCAGCTGATCCTGTCGTTCATCGCCGAAAAGGTGCTGGACCAGCCCAAGTCGTACTGACCGACGCCGCCTTCGGGTGCCGGCTACGCGGCCGGGCGCCTGGCGGTGTGCCTTTACAATAGTCGTACGGTACCCTACGATTACATTCAGATTTCCATCGGGATCGGCCCATGTTCAAGCGCACCCTGTTCACCCACGAGCACGAACTGTTCCGCGATACGGTCCGCAAGTTCATCGAACGCGAGATCGCGCCGTACCACGCGCAGTGGGAACACGACGGCATCGTGCCGCGTGATCTGTGGCTCAAGGCGGGCGCGGCCGGCATGCTCTGCTGCACCGTTCCCGAGGAGTACGGCGGCCTCGGTCTCGATTACCTGTTCGACGTCGTCGTCTTCGAGGAAATGGCGCGCAGCGGCTTCACCGGCCCGGGCTTCCTGATCCACTGCGATCTGGTGGCAACCTATGTGAAGTCATTCGGCACCGAGGAACAGAAGCAGCAGTGGCTGCCGAAGATGGTGTCCGGCGAAGCCATCGGCAGCCTCGGCATGACCGAGCCGCATGCCGGCTCCGACCTGAAGGCGATCCGCACCCGCGCCGTGCGCGATGGCGATGACTTCATCATCAACGGCCAGAAGGTGTTCATCTCCAATGGCCAGCTGTGCGACGTTCTGGTGCTGGCGACCAAGACCGACAGCGATGCCGGTTCCAAGGGTGTGACGCTGTTCC
>CAYPJK010000069.1:0-10026 GCA_964411025.1 uncultured Nevskia sp. | reverse complement strand
GACACGGTTGGCAACAACCTGCGGATCAACGTCGGCACCGGGGCCACCATCACCGACGGCGCGATCAACGGCGCGGCGACCAGCGGCGTGATCGGATCGGCCTACCTCAACAGCTTCGCAGGGGCGACGGCGACCACGTTGTACAACCTCGACGCCACCACGCTGTTCACGCAGGTGCCGCCGAACGACGGCACCCTGGTGGCGGTCGGGGCGACTGGCGTGACGGCGGTCGGCGATGCCGGCTTCGACATCGCCGGCGGCGCCAACGGCCTGGTGCTGGCAGCCATCCGGAGCAGCGCCGGCGAAGGCCCGTCGAACCTGTACCGCATCAACCTCGCCACCGGCGCGGCGACGCCGGCTGGCGTGGTCGACGGCAGCGCCCGGATCGGCGCGGCGACGGCGTCGTCGGTGCGCGGCCTGGCGATCGACGCGCGCTGATCGGCTGATCGCGGTTCACCGCTGGAACAGGAAGGCCGGCTCGCAGGAGCCGGCCTTCTTGCTGTCTGCCGCAGGCGCTGCGCGCCCTGCTCAGGCCTTCCTGCCGCGACCGAACAATTTGCCGATCAGCGCGCCGAGGCCCAGCACGGCGATCAGGATGATCTTGGCGAACTTGGCGAGGAACACGCCGATCACGGCCAGCAGGCCGAGTTTCTTGGCGGCGACGCCGCCGACCAGCGCCGCCAGCCCGTAGGTCGCCACCTTGTCGGTATCGGCCTTGACGTCGGCGTAACGCTTGCCTTCGTTGAAGCTGACCGCCGCCAGCAAGGTCCGGGCCTCCGGCTTGTAGCGGTCGATCTCGGCGCTGGAGGTGACCAGGTTCATCTCGAAATACCCTTCGCGACCCAGCACGTAGGTGTTGTCGTTGACCGTGCCCTCGCTGCCCGGCGCAGCGCCAATCTCGCGTGCTTCGAGCGACCAGACCCGCCGCTGGTTGGCGGCACCCCAGGTCGGCGGCTCGATCCACTGGGTGACCTCAAGCCCCGGGTAGCCAAGCGCCTGACGACGCGCATTGCCGGCCGCCGTGCCCTTGCGCAGGCTGTCCAGCATGTCGTCGGCGTTCCACTCGCGGGCGTCGTCGTCCTTGATGGAGCCAGCCGGGTCGAAATCGAGCCGCATCATCCAGTTCGCGTCGTCCTGGCCAACCGCGACAATCAGGCCGATGAACTGCGCATTGACCGAATTGCCGAGCGCCTCCATCAGCCGGCTCGCCTCGGCCAGGCACGAAACCGTAGCCGAACGGCAGCTTCAGCAGCCCCTGATCGCGCAGCAGCGCCGATCCTTGCATTCATGGGTCGCGGTTCCCGGTGGGGGGCATGACGCCCGTCGGGTCGGGCAGGCAACGCGCGCCGGATCAATCCTCGAAAACCGCCGGCCGCTTGCCGAGGTAGGCGCTGACCGCCTCGTTGAGATCGGCGGAGATCAGCATCGCGGCATTCCAGCCGGCGACGTACTCCAGGCCTTCGGCGACCGTGTGGTCGCGCGAATACAGCAGGCTCTGCTTGACGCCGCGCACGGTCAGCGGCGACTTCGCGGCCAGGCTGCGCGCGATGCCGTCGACCGCCTGCATCAGCGCCTCGCCATCGGCATGGGTGGCGCCGACCAGGCCGATCGCCTCGGCCTTGGCGCCGTCGAAAGTTTCACCGGTATAGGTCAGTTCGGCCACCTTGGCGTAGCCGACGACGTGGCGCAGCCGCTGTACGGTGCCGACATCGGCAACCACGGCGAGATCGACTTCCTTGATGCAGAACTTCGCGTCCACCGTGGCGTAGCGCAGGTCGCAGGCGGCGATCAGATCGACACCGGCGCCGACGCAGGCGCCCTGTACGGCGGCGATCACCGGCACCCGGATGTTCTCGATCGCGGTGATGCTGGCCTGCGCCGCCAGGATCCACTCGCGCAGGTATTCACGGGCCCGCGCCGGGCAGCCCGGACCGGTGACCCGCTTGCTGAGGCCGGCCAGCACCTGCAGGTCGATGCCGGCAGTGAAGTGCTTGCCGGCGCCCGCCAGGATCACCACGCGGATCTGCCGCTGGGTGTTGATCCACGCGGCCGCCTTGGGCAGTTCCTGCCACATCGCTTCGGACATCGCGTTGGCCTTGTCGGGGCGATTCAGCAGCAGCCGGGCGACAGGGCCGTCGAGTTCGATCTTGAGCGTCGTGAAGTCCATGCCAGCGGGGTTCCTTGAGGGTCTGAGAGCCGGGACCCGGATGGTAAGCTCGTGCCCTCTCTCGTGAATACCTGACCATGACCGCGATCCCGACCGCCGCCTCGCCGGCCGCCGCGCTGCCCGATGTCCGCGACCTCGAACCGCGCCTGCTGGCCGCGCTGGACCTTGCGAAGTCGCTCGGCGCGACTGCGGCCGAAGGCTATCTCGGCGTCAGCCGCGGCCTGTCGGTCGCGGTGCGGCAGGGCGAGGTCGAATCGGTGCAGTTCCAGCGCGATCGCGACCTGTCGCTGACCGTGTTCTTCGGCCATCGCACCGGCTCGGCCAGCACCACGGACCTGTCCGACGCGGCGCTGAAGCGCACCGTCGAAGCCGCCTGCGCAATCGCCCGGGTCGGCGGCGAAGACCCCTGCGTCGGCCTGGCGGATCCGGCGCGGATGGCCCGGGAGTTTCCTGACCTCGCGCTCTACCACCCGCACGCGCTGGCGCCGGAAGCGGCGATCGAGCGTGCCCGCGCCTGCGAGGCCGCCGCCTTCGCCGTCGATTCCCGGATCAGCCAGTCGGAAGGGGCCAGCATCGATACCCGCGAATCCTTGAGCCTGTACGCGAACAGCCATGGCTTCATCGGCCGCCGCCGCGCCACCGACTACAGCCTCGGCTGTGCGGCGATCGCCGTCGAAGGCGAAGCGATGCAGCTCGGCCACTGGTACAGCAGCGCACGCCGCTTCGACGCACTCGACGCACCGGAAGCGATCGGCCGCAAGGCCGGTGAACGCGCCGCCGCGCGGCTTGGCGGCCGCACGCTGGCCACGCGCAGCGCACCGGTGATCTTCCCGGCCGAGATCGCGCGCGGCCTGTTCGGCCATTTCATCGGCGCCATTTCCGGCGCCGCGCTGTATCGCCGCGCCAGCTTCCTGCACGGCAAGCTCGGCGAGACCGTGTTCGCGGAACGGGTCAGCGCCCGTCAGATGCCGTTCCTGAAAGGCGCGGCCGGCAGCAGCGCCTACGATCAGGAAGGCGTGGCCACCAGCGAGCGCCAGCTGATCGACAAGGGTGTGCTCGGCGGCTATCTACTCGGCAGCTACAGCGCCCGCAAGCTGGGGCTCGAATCGACTGGCAATGCCGGCGGCGTCTACAACCTGCTGATCGATTCGACCTTCGACGGCGGCCTGGACGCGCTAGCCCGCGAGATGGGCGAAGGCCTGATCGCCACCGACCTGATGGGCCAGGGCGTGAACACCGTGACTGGCGATTACTCGCGCGCCGCCAGCGGCTTCTGGGTCGAGAACGGCGCGATCGCCTACCCGGTCGACGAGATCACCATCGCCGGCAATCTGGCCACGATGTATCGCGGGATCTCCGCGATCGGCTCCGATGTCGATACCCGTGGCGGCGTGCGCTGCGGCTCGGTCCTGATTGACGCGATGACCATCGCCGGCGGCGCCTGACGCCCCTCCCTTCCCTGCCAATTTTCGACGTGGACGCCGCCGTGATCCGATCGAGCCTCATCCTGACCGCCCTGCTCGTGCTGACCGGCTGCGCCTCGCGCGGCGTGCAGGACTGCAATTCGATCGCCGGCAAGGGCTGGCAACACCTGCCGGCGGCGCCAGCCGATCGGGCCGAGCTGCTGACCCGCGCTAACCTGCCGAACGAGGCGGACGTGCAGTGGTACGGCCAGGGCAGCGATCGGGTGATGGTCTGCGATCCGTCGAACAGCCTCGTTAATCCGGGCTGCGGCGGTTCGGTGGCCTACCAGTTCGAACGCAGCGGCGGCGTCTGGACCTCGAGAGGCATGCTCCTGCCGCTGTGCGACGACGGCACGCTGCCGCCGTAACGAGGCAGCGCGCCGCTAGTCGGCCGGCGGGGCTTTCGGTTTGCTGGCAGCCCGCTTTTTCGCCGCAGCCTTCTTCGTTGCCGGCTTCTTTGTTGCTGGCTTCTTCGTTGCCGGTTTGCTGACAGCTGAGACCGGCGTCGGCGCCAGGTGCGGTGCGGCTGCAGCAGCCCGCTGCGGCGCAATCCGGGACGCGGCGATCTTCGATTCTTCGAGGTTTTCGAACTGGTCGGAAATCAACTGGCCAATGTCGCGATTGATGCGGCGAATCGCGTCGTAGACCACACCGATGGTCTGCCGGTGCTTTTGCCGAAGTGCTGATTTTTCTGCATCGACCAGGCCAGTCTGCTCCAGCGCTTCGAACGGCAGGTCCGCGATGTACTGATGCACCGCCTGCACGGACGTCGCGCCGCGATCGACAGCTTCCTGAATGAAGTCCTTGAGCAATTCCAGACGTTGCAGTTTCTTCATCGCGGGGCTTCCGTGGCGGTGGTCGCGGGTGTTGCGAGGATAACCGCAGCCTGCGGCATCCGGTGACTTATCGCAGTCCGCAGGCCGCGTAGTCTTCGCGGCGACGCTCGATGCGCACGCCAACCGTTCTGGCGGTGTCGATCGCGCCCGGCTTGCCGATCGACAGTTGCAGCCGGGCGATCGGAAAACGTTCGAAGATCATCCGCGCCAGCGTCTCGGCCAGCGTCTCGATCAGCTGGAAGCGACGCGCTGCAGCCAGCTGGATGATCGCCTCGGCCACCGCGCTGTAGTCGACCGCGTCGCGGATGCGGTCGCTGGCCGCGGCTTCGCGGATATCGACGCCCATCTCCAGGTCGAGAATCAGCGGCCGCGGCGCCTGCTGCTCGTAGGCATGGACGCCGATGATCGTTTCGATGTGCAGCGCCTGGATGAAGACAGTGTCGAGCGACATGGACTCAGAGCGAAGGGCAGGAAGGGGGACGCAGCTCATGCAGCGGCCAGCGCGCCCGAGCCGGCAGCCCGTCGCTGCGCTCGCCGGCCGACAGCCGCGCCCAGCCGGCGTAGGCGATCATCGCCGCGTTGTCAGTGCAGAACGCCGGACGCGGGAAATGCAGGCTGGCACCGCGCGCTTCGGTCGCCGCCTTGAGCCGCGCCCGCAGGCGACGATTGGCGCCGACACCGCCCGCGACGATCAGGCTGCGCAGGCCGGTGGCGTCAAGCGCGCGTTCGCACTTGATCGCCAGGGTGTCGGTCACCGCTTCTTCGAAGGCACGGGCAAGATCGGCCCGGGCCTGGTCATCGAAATCGGCTTTCAGCTGGTTCAGCACGGCGGTCTTCCGGCCGCTGAAGCTGAATTCGAGTCCCGGCCGGTCGGTCATCGGCCGGGCGAAGCGTAACACGCCCGGCTGGCCGCGCTCGGCGAGACGGGCCAGGTCCGGCCCGCCCGGATACGGCAGGCCGAGCGCCTTGGCCGTCTTGTCGAAGGCTTCGCCAGCGGCGTCGTCGAGCGTTTCGCCGAGGATCTCGTAGCGCCCCACGCCATCGACCCGCGCCAGCATCGTGTGGCCGCCGGAAACCAGCAGCGCCACAAACGGAAACGCCGGGCGCTCGTCTTCGAGCATCGGTGCCAGCAGGTGCCCTTCCAGGTGATGCACCGGCAGCAATGGCTTGCCGAGGGCGGCAGCCAGTCCGGCGGCGAAGCTGCCGCCGACCAGCAAGGCGCCGATCAGGCCGGGGCCGGCCGTGTAGGCGATGCCGTCCAGCGCGTCGGCGGCCAGTCCGGCTTCGGCAAGCACTGCAGCGACCAATGACTGGATGCGACCGACGTGGTCACGGGCCGCCAGTTCCGGCACCACGCCGCCGTACTCGGCATGCATCGCCGCCTGACTGTGCAGCACATGCGCCAGCAGGCCGCGCTCGCCGTCGTAGATCGCGGCGGCGGTCTCGTCGCAGGAAGATTCGAGGCCCAGGATTTTCATCGGCTGCGGATTCTGCGCCAGTGCGCGCCGGATTGCAGCGCCGCGCGTTGCGTTGCCGCGACTGATTGACTAGACTTTGCGCCCCTTCCGGTCCGCCTGCGTCCGGACCGTGCCAAATCCGCTGTCGAGATTGAACTGATGCCGAATGTCCGCGTTCGCGATAACGAGCCGTTTGAAGTTGCTCTCCGCCGTTTCAAGCGCACCTGCGAAAAGGCAGGCGTGCTGACCGACCTCCGCAAGAAGGAATTCTTCGAGAAGCCGAGCCAGGAGCGCAAGCGCAAGCGTGCCGCCGCCGTGAAGCGTCAGGCCAAGAAGGTTTCCCGCGAGACCTCGAAGCAGATTCGCCTGTACTGACGAGAAGCCTGTCGTCCTGACAGGCACCGCGCCGTCCAAGGCGCGGACGTCTCAAAAATACAGTTTCATTCAAATCGCGCCTGTCGGCGCGATTTGTGTTTGTCCCGCGTCCAACTTCCAGGTGCCCCGATGACCGATCTCAAGACCCGCATCACCGAGGACGTGAAGCTGGCGATGAAGGCCGGCGACAAGGCGCGCCTTGGCGTGCTGCGGATGCTGACGGCGGAACTGAAGAACCGCGAGGTCGTGTTGTCGCAGCAGATCACCGACGCCGTCGTCATCGAGGCACTGGAAAAGATGCTCAAGCAGCGGCGCGATTCCGAATCGCAGTTCCGCGCCGGCAATCGTCTTGATCTGGCCGAGATCGAAGCAGCCGAGATCGTTGTGCTGAGCCAGTACCTGCCGAAGGCACTGACCGAGGACGAACTCGCTGCGCTCATCCAGCAGGGCATCAGCGAGACCGGCGCCGCAGGCATGAAGGACATGGGCAAGGTCATGAACTGGCTGAAGCCGCAGGTCGCCGGTCGCACCGACATGGGCAAGCTGTCCGGACTGATCAAGGCGCGGCTCGGCTGAACCGGCCTGCGGGCTAGACTCCGCCCATGGCTGGCGGACGCATCCCCGATTCCTTCATTCACGATCTGCTGTCGCGCACCGACATCGTCGAAGTCGTCGGCAGCCGGGTCGAACTCAAGCGCGCCGGCCGCGAATACAAGGGCCTGTCGCCGTTCACCAACGAGAAGTCGCCCTCGTTCTTCGTCAATCCGGCGAAGCAGATGTTCTTCGACTTCTCCTCCGGCAAGAACGGCACAGCGATCACGTTCCTGATGGAAAACGACCGCCTCAGCTTCGTCGAGGCAGTCGAGGAATTGGCCAAGCGCGCCGGCGTGGAAGTGCCGCGCGAAGGCGGCAACGAAGGCCCGCGACTGGTGCTCGACGGCCCGCTCGATGCGCTGGCAGTGGCCGAGAAGTTCTATCGCGGGCAGCTGAAAACGCACCAGCCGGCGATCGACTACCTGAAGCAGCGCGGCCTCGACGGCGAGACGGCCAAGCTGTTCAACATCGGCTACGCGCCGGAATCCTGGGACGCGCTGACCCGCCTGTTTCCCGAAGCCGACGGCCAGCGCCAGCACGCGCTCGATGCCGGCCTGCTGATCGAGCGCGACGGTGGCGGCGCTTACGACCGCTTCCGCAACCGGGTGATGTTCCCGATCCGAGACACCCGCGGCCGCACCATCGGCTTCGGCGGGCGCACGCTCGCCAACGATCCGGCCAAATACCTCAATTCCCCTGAAACGCCGCTGTTCCACAAGGGCCGCAACCTGTTCGGCCTGTTCGAAGCCAAGCAATCGACCAAGGCCGAGTTGCCGCATCTGCTGGTCGTCGAGGGCTACATGGACGTGGTGATGCTGGCCCAGCACGGCATCCGCAATGCGGTCGCCACCTTGGGAACCGCGACCACCCGCGAGCATCTGACCCTGCTGTTCAAGTCGACGCGCCGCGCCGTGTTCTGCTTTGACGGCGACCGCGCCGGCCGCTCGGCCGCGTGGCGGGCACTGGAGCAGGCGCTGCCGGAAGTGTTCGACGATCGCGAATGCCGCTTCATGTTCCTGCCGGATGGTCACGACCCCGATTCGCTGGTGCAGGAGATCGGCGCCGATGCGTTCCGCGCGCTGATCGACAAGGCCCAGCCGCTGTCCGATTTTCTGCTCGACGAGTTGTTGAAGCAGGTCAATCTGGCGAGCCGAGAAGGCCGCGCCCGGCTGCCCGGCCTGGCGCGCCCGCATCTGGACAAGCTGCGTGACGGGGCGCTGCGAACCCTGATCGTCGATCGACTGCTGACGCTGACGAGGATGCAGCGCGACGACCTGGAAGCCGCCTTGGTCGCCGCCGGCAAGGCTGCGCCGGCGGCGACCGACAGCGGTGGCGAACGTGGCCGGCGCGTCGAAACCCCGGGCTCCAAGCCGGTGCGGATCGCGCTGCAATTGCTGCTGGAAGATCCGGCGCTGGCCGCGCGAGCCGAGCACCTGGGCCAGATCGCGATGCTGAATCAGCCCGGTCTCGACATCCTGCTCGACACCATCGAGTTCTTCAGCGAGAACCCGGAGGCCCACGCCGCGCAGTGGCTGGAAATGAACCGCGACAGCGCCCGCGGCGCCGCGCTGGCCCGGATCAGCGCAATGCCGCTGCCGCTCACCGGCGATCTCGGCGCCGAGTTCACCGACTGTCTGGGCCTGCTGCGCAAGCGGGCGGTCCGCGAACGACAGCAGGCGCTGCTCGATCTCGCCCGCGACAGGGAACTTGCGCCGGCGGAACAGGCCGAACTGATGGCGCTGATGGCGGAAAGGACCGGCTGAGCAGCCGATGGCCAGTCCGACGAACCGCTCTTTAAGTGGGTCGTGCAGCCCCCACGTCCCTTGCACGGTCTGGCCGCGATCAGGCCGGTTCCGGTAAACTGCGCAGTTCTTGACCGGTGTCACGCGCCCCGGTTTCACACAAGAGTATTCAGATGGCAGCAGCTGACCAGCAATCCCAGATCAAGAACCTGATCGCGCTCGGCAAGGAAAAGGGCTTCCTGACCTTCGCCGAAGTTTCCGACAGCCTGCCGGAAATCGTCGATTCGGAGCAGATCGACGACGTCATCACGATGATCCAGGGCATGGGCATTCCAGTCCATGACGAAGCCCCGGACACCGAGGCCCAGCTGTTCAGCGAGCCCGCCGTCGCCGCCACCGAGGACGACGAGGAAGCTGCCGAGGAAGCCGCCGCAGCGCTCGCCGCCAGCGATTCCGAGTTCGGCCGCACCACCGATCCGGTGCGCATGTACATGCGCGAGATGGGCTCGGTGGAACTGCTGGACCGCGAAGGCGAGATCCGGATCGCCAAGCGGATCGAGGAAGGCCTCGGCGAAGCGCTGTACGCGATGGCCAGCTACCCGGAAACGGTTGCCATCCTGCTCGAGCAGTACGACAACGCGATCAACGGCAAGAAGCGCCTGGCCGAAGTCGTGGTCGGCTTCTTCGATCCGAACGCGCCGGAGCCGGTCGCTGCGGAAGAGGCGCTGCCGCCGGAAGTGGCGGATGTCGAGCCGGAAGTGGTCGAAGGCGCGGAAGACGAGGAAGAGGAAGCCGTCGATACCGGTCCCGATCCGGTGCTGTGCGCGGAGAACTTCGCCAAGCTGCAGGCGCTGTACGACGAGGCCTGGGATTCCCTGCTCCGTCTCGGCACCGCCAGCAAGAAGACCCAGGCCCGCCGTGCAGCGGTGGCTGACCTGATCATGACCTTCCGGCTGTCGCCGAAGATCGTTGTCGAGGTCACCAACAACCTGCGCAACAAGGTCGAGCTGATCCGCTCGATCGAGCGATCGGTACTGCGCATCTGCGTGGCGGAATGCGGCATGACCCGCGAGGAATTCCTGGCGAAGTACCGCGAAGGCGGCGTATCCGATCTGAGCTGGCTCGACAAGGCGATCCGCGCCAAGCGCAAGTATTCGGCCGCACTGGCGCTGAAGAAGGACGACATCAAGCTCCTGCAGGACCAGCTGACCCAGATCGAAGGCGACAACCTGCTGTCGATCGACGAGATCAAGGACATCTACCGGCGGATGACCGTCGGCGAGGCCAAGGCCCGCCGCGCCAAGAAGGAAATGGTCGAGGCCAACCTTCGCCTCGTCATCTCGATCGCCAAGAAGTACACCAACCGCGGCCTGCAGTTCCTGGACCTGATCC
>CAYPJK010000068.1:1022-10074 GCA_964411025.1 uncultured Nevskia sp. | reverse complement strand
GACGATCAGGTCATCGACTTCCTGCTGGAACAGCTTCAGGTTCGGCTGGTTTTCGAGCAGCGCGCGCACGGCGGCCCGATACAGCATCCGATCGGCCTGGGCGCGCGTTGCCCGCACCGCCGGGCCCTTGGACGCATTGAGAATGCGGAACTGGATGCCGGCGCGATCGGCCGCCCGCGCCATCGCGCCGCCGAGCGCATCGATCTCGCGTACCAGGTGACCTTTGCCGATGCCGCCGATTGCCGGGTTGCAGGACATCGCCCCGAGCGTCTCGATGTTCTGGGTGACCAGCAGGGTGCGAGCCCCGCTGCGGGCTGACGCCAGCGCGGCTTCGGTACCGGCATGGCCGCCACCGATGACGATGACATCGAACTGATTCTGGGACATGACGACGACCACTCGACGAACTGCGCCCCTCGCGCGGGGCGAATTCTACGCCCCGCGATCGCGCCGGCTCAGAACGGAATGCGGCCGGTCAGCATGTCCCTGAACATCACGAAGTCGCCAGCCAGACTGTAGAACGGCGCCTTGAAGGTCGCCGGACGATTCTTCTCGATGAAGAAATGCGCGACCCAGGCGAAGCCGTAGCCGAACAGCGGCACGAACCAGAGCGCCGTGTAGCGGCCGGTGACCAGCGCGTAGATCGCGGTCAGGATCACCAGGCTGGTGCCGACGAAATGCAGCCGCCGGCAGGTCCGGTTGGCGTGCTCGCCGAGGTAGTACGGATAGAACTCGGCAAAGCTCGCCGTGGGCGGCGTGCCGGCATCGGTCTTGTTCATCGCCTGATCCTCTAGTCCCGGTTCAGGCCGCTTTCGCGGCGGCACGGCGAGCGCGGTGCATGCGCCAGGCTTTCCTGTACTCGTCGCTCAGGTAGCCGACGAAGGCCCCGAACACGCCGAGCTTGAAGTTCGGCTTCAGGCCATCGGCCAACCGCAGCAGCTGCAGGTAATACCAGCCCTGCTGGCCGAACACATTGATCAGGCGGAACAGGTGCACCTTGGTGGTCGGCGCAAAGATGCCGGGACCGAGCTGCATGTTCTTCTCGTAGCGCGGCAGTTCGCGGATCGCACCGTTCAGCAGGCGCTTGGCCAGATCGGTTTCGCCGCACAGCGGCCGGCCGAGGCCGACGACATCGCAGTCGCCGCTTTTGAGCGCCTCGTCCATGCCCTCGCGTGTGCGGAAACCGCCCGTCACCAGCATCGGCATCTTCGCGACCCGACGGATCGCGGTCGCGTATTCGAGGAAGTAGGCCTCGCGCTTCTTCGTGCTTTCCAGCTGTTTCGGTGCCGCTTCAGCATCCGGGCCGCGGTAGCCGGCGACGTCCTTGGCCTTGCCTTCGTAGCCGAGCAGCCGCGGCTGCTCATAGCTGCCGCCGGAGACTTCCAGCAGGTCGATGCCGGCTTCGTTCAGCCATTCGACGACCTGCAGGCATTCCTCGTTGGTGAAGCCGCCTTTCTGGAAATCAGCCGAGTTCAGCTTGACCGAGATCGGGAAATCGCTTCCCACTGCCTTGCGCGTCGCCTTGATCGTTTCCAGCAGCATCCGCGCCCGGTTTTCCAGGCTGCCGCCCCAGGCATCGGTGCGCAGGTTGGTGACACCGGACAGGAACGACGACAGCAGATAGCCGTGGGCACCGTGGATCTGCACGCCGGTGAAGCCGGATTCGCGGGCGGTGGCGGCAACTCGCGCGTAGCGCTGGATGAAATCGAGGATCTCGTCCTCGCGCAGGGCGCGCGGCGTGGCGTAGTTCGCTAGCAGCTTGAGCTGCACGGCACTCGGCGCCAGCGGCTCCATCGTCACGTACATCGGCGACTGCCGGCCGGCGTGGCTGATCTGCATCCACAGATGGTTGCCGCCGACCGTGCCAGCCTTTGCCCAGGCCTTGAGCCGCCGCATCATCTCGGCATCGGCCGGCGCCGGGTCGATCGCGACATTGCCCGGCCGTTCCAGCACCCGGCGGTCGATCTGCACATTGCCGGTGATCAGCAGGCCGCAGCCGCCCTCCGACCATTGCCGGTACAGCACCTCATGGCGAGATGTTGGCCGCAGATGCTCGTCCGCCACACCTTCGGTCATCGCGCTTTTGCACAAGCGGTTCGGCAGCACCGCGCCGCAGGGGAGGACAAGTGCATCGGAAAGTTGCGGCGTCTGCTGCACGGTCAATCTCCTGGCGATTCAACGCGGGTGAGCGGTCGTTCGAAATACGAGGCCGGCACGAAGCGCACCGGCGGCCGTGAGACTAGACGGGAGCATCGCGCTGACGCCACGGCCAATGTTCGTCAGCGTCATCCGCCGGGCGATCCGAAACAGGGCGCAGCGGCTGTCCGTCCCGATTGCGAATCGCGATCCTCCTGGAACCGGGCAGTGCGCGGATCGTGCAGGGCTGATTTCCGCGCAGCTGTGGCCGCCTGACAGCGCTGCTGAATCCCGGCAAACGACAGATTTCGCTGGTTCTGCCGCTGCTTTCACGCCGTCGCAACGCGGCGGATATATCTTGAAGATCAATTTCTTGTGAACGACCCGGGCCGCGCATCGAATGGCTCGGCCGTCGGTGTGGCAAAAAAATGACTTGCCAGGTACGCTTTTTGCGTGGCTGCCAAGTAGCTGTCGCAGAAGAGTAGACAAAACCTGCTGTTGAATTTGAAGCATTTTTGACACGATGCGGTTTCCTAAACCGACAAGGCCAAGTCTTCGGAGCCCCCAAGGGCTGATTCTCTATCAAGTCGTTTGTTTTTACTTCTGGCTGCTTTCGTATATCGTCACGGTCGGCGTCACATCAAAAGTGATGCCTAAAAGCTTGTAGCGCTTGAGATTTGCAGGGTAAACGCGGTCATCGGTACGAAAGAAGGCCGAGGCACGCGGGAGCAAACCCTTGCCGCACGGGCGGGTTGCGCGGCTGAGCAAGAGTTGCGGGGTGTATTCCAAAGCTGTCCTCCGGGGAACAACATGTTGGGTTTCAAAGCGATTCATATCGCAGCCGTTGCCGCGCTTTTCGTTTTCGGCGCTGCGGAAGCAGCCACACCAAACTGCAGCAGTTCCGATATCCAGTGCATTTCCGGCGTCGATCCCGGCAGCTTGCAGACCAGTGGCACCCGGGCTGCTGTCGCCGGCACGGGTCCGGGTCGCGTGATTCCGTCCAGGATTTCCGTCGATGTCGGCAGCTACCGGATCAACAACGGGGCGTTCACCTCGGCACCGGGCACCATCGCCAATGGCGACAAGGTCACGCTCCAGCTCACCGCCGCCAACGCGTACGACACCGACATTGCCCAGACGCTGAGCATCGAAGGTCAGCCGAACCGGGTGTTCCGGGTCATCACGCGCGCAGACACCGCCGTCGTGGCGCCGCCGGAGGAGCCGACGCCCGAGACCCCCGAACCCGAGGTGGTGCCGGATCCATCGCCAGCGCCGGTGACGCCATCTTTGCCGGAGGCAACAACGGAGGCGCCGGGCATTCGCTGGTCGCAATACGGCAAGCTGACGCTCCCAGTGGACGAAGATGGCAAGCCTGGCGCCGATGAAATCGAGGCAGCCGATCTCGACAACTATTCGTCGAAATACTGGTACCAGCCCGCACCCGGCCAACTCACCCGATCGGGCTACAGCGCGACGGGTAACGAGACGGTGTTCTGGACACCGGTCAATGGCAACGGCAAGACCGGCGGCACCTCGTTCCCCCGCACCGAGATGCGTGAACAGATGAGCGTCGGAAAGAACCGTGTGAACTGGAGCCTGAACGGCACCCATATTCAGAAGGGTACGGTTGTGGTGTCCGCTATCCCGTCGCCGTTGAAATCAACAACGCGGGTCGTCGTGATCTTCGCGCAGTTGCATAGCGTCGACAACAGCCCGCCGATCAAGATGTTTTTCCAACGTTTGCCCAATGGCACCACCGAGGTCCTGTCGAACTACAACACCAAGCCCGTATCTGGATCTTCTGTGAACTCGCCAGTCAAGATTCCGATGCGCGTCGGCGACAAGTTCAACTACGAGATCCGGATGGTTAACGGCATCGTCACGACGCTGATCAACGGCAAGGTGCTCGACACCCAGAACCTGAACAAGGCCTGGAAAGGCGCTGAGTTCTTCTTCAAGGCTGGCTGCTACCTGGGCAACAACGACGAAACCGCGCGTGGTGCCGGCGAAGTGGCGTATTCGAGCATCGAGGTCACGCACCAGTAAGGGCGCGCTTGCCGGCGGGTTCCATCCGCGATGCAGGGTCCCGCAGGCAGCCCTTGATGCTTCAGCGCTGGCAGCCCGGACACCAGCAACTGGCTCGGTTGCCGAGCCGCAAGCCCTTGATCGTGCTGCCGCAAATGCGGCACGGCTGGCCCTCGCGGCCGTAGACGTAAAGGTCCTGCTGAAAGTAGCCCGACGCGCCATCGGCGCCGGCGAAATCGCGCAAGGTCGTGCCACCCTGAGTGATCGCTTCGTTCAGCACGGCGCGAATGGCGTCGGCCAGTCGCGCATATTCGCCCCGGTTGACCCGGCCAGCGGCGCGTGTCGGGCGGATGCCGGCCCGGAACAGCGATTCGGCGGCGTAGATGTTGCCCGCGCCAACCACCACCTGGCCGTCCATCACGAAGTTCTTGACCGCGACTTTCTTGCCGCGTGAGCGGGCGTACAGATAGGCGCCGCTGAACGCGTCCGACAGCGGCTCCGGCCCCAGCGCATCGATCAGCAGGTGACCGGGCTCGTTGCGGGGCCAGGGCAGCACGGCGCCGAAGCGGCGGGGGTCGTGATAACGCAGCAGGCGGCCGTCATCGAGCAGCAAGTCAACGTGATCGTGCTTGATCACCGGATGCCCGGCATCCAGCACCAGCACCCGGCCGGTCATGCCGAGGTGAATGATCAGCCGGTCGCCGCCGGCCAGGCGGAAGATCAGGTACTTGCCGCGACGATGCACTGCTTCGATGGTCTGGCCGCGCGCGAAATCGGGGAAGTCGGCCGGCACCGGCCAGCGCAGCCGGGCGTCCCGAACCGTCACCTCGGTGATGCGACGTCCAAGCACATGCGGCTCGACACCGCGCCTGACGGTTTCGACTTCCGGCAGTTCAGGCATTGCTGGCGGCCTGTCGATGCGGCTGTGCCACCGCAGCTGGCTTGCGAGTCACTGCGCAGCACCGGCGGGTGTTCGCACGGCAGGCGTCGCGGGCCACTGCAGCAGCCGGTCGGCATCGGCAGGCGACAACTGATAGCTGACCGGCACATCGAGCCGTTGAAGGAAGCGGGCGCCGGCCTTGTCGACAATCCGGAAGGCCAGCGGCTCGCCGTTGCCCAGGGCTACGGTGATGTCGGCCTCTGCGTTTCCAGCCGCAGCCGTGTCGATCATGGGCGGCAAGGTTGCGATCGCACGGACCTCATGCCAGGCGCGGAGTCGCTGGTCCAGCACTGCATGACGGTCTGCAGACAACGCGGGAATCGTCGTCCACGCGTCCGCCGCCGCCGGGTCGCGCGACACGATCAGTCCGGGCAGCGCCATTCGGGTGATGACGGCGTCGAACGGCAGCAAGGCCTTGTTGACGAGATCGGTGAAGTCGTCGTCGAAAGGCTCGGCGGGAAAATCGTCAATCAGCTGGATGCGAGGATCGCCGGCGGTCGCGATGCGCTGGACATAGCGGCTGTGCTTCAGCGGCTCGGTCGCGCCGATGGCAATCACGGTGTCGTCAAACTGGATCGTGGCGAGCGGCGGATCGAGACCGAGTTCGGCGCGCCTGACGGTGGCGGGATCGAGACTGCCGCGGGTTTCGCGGTTGACCAGTGCCAGCAGGTCGGCAATCGGCAGCAGGTCGGCAGCCAGCGCCACCGGCGCCGTGATCTGCCAGCCACTGGCGGCTTTCTCCAGCACGATATCGGCGCTGTCCGGGTGATGCAGACGAATGCGGCGGACGGCATTCGGATCGAGCGCCGTCAGCGGCGGTTGACGTTCGATGGCCTTGGCCATGCTCAGCTGCTCGGCGTGCTCGTCGATCACGAGCCAGCCGAACAGGCCGGCGGCGATCAGCAGGAGCAGCAGATTCAGCGTCGACAGTTTCATGGCCTTGCTCAGCGACGGCGCCGGATCAACCAGCGGCCGACCCCGATGCCGAACAGCAGCAGTGGAAGCACGGCCGTGAAACCGGCGCCGTACAGCCACAGCGACCACGGTGGCAGGTTCAGTGTCACGTCGGGCGCCTTGGGGATGTCGATGTCGATCTGCGCGTCGCGGGATGACAGCCACTGGATCAGCGTGGTGGCGAACGGGCGGTTGCCGTAGCGCGACAACATCAGATCAGACAGGAAATCGCCGTCACCGAACAACGCCACGCGCTGCACGCGCTTCGGCTGTCCCCGACCTGCCGGCAGTTCGCGGGTCATCGCGAGGCCGATGGTCAGCGGGCCCGGCAGATCGCCCGCGTCGGGATCGAAGCGGACCGTGCCGTCGAGTCGGCCGGTTTCGAGCCAGGCGTTGTCGTCGGTTTCAACGACCGGCGTATAGGTCCACCCGGCTGCCGGAATCGTCGGATCAATGCGCAGGGCCCGCGCCAGCGGATACGACGTGATGCTCCGGAAGTTCGGGACGACGGGATTCGCCGGGTAGCGGGTTGCAAAAAATTCGACCGGACTGCCGGCGCCGAGCTTGGCGTAGTCGGGCAGGATCACGGTACCGTCGAGCCACTGCACGCCCAGCATGCGGGCAATCTCCTCGAGGCCGGCCGGGTGATCCGGATCAACCAGCCACAGCAGGTTGCCACCGGCGTCCACGTAGTCACGTATGCGGACGATTTCGGCGTCGAGCAAGGTCTGCGTCGGCGTCGCGATCACCAGCGCCGAGGCGTTGTCCGGAATCTTCTGGCTGGCCACGAGATTCAGTGGCAGCACCTTCAGGCCTTTGTCGGTCAGCGCTTCCCGAAGCCGGGACAGGTCGTACTGGGTTTCCTCGATCAGCACATCGAGGCTGCGCTCGCCATGCCCCTGGAGAAACAGCACATAACGCTGCTCGGCATCTGCGAGCCGCTGCAGCGCGGCACTGATCACCGGTTCGGACATCTGGGCAATCGATTCGTGTCGGCCCTGGTACTCGAGCACCACTTCGCCGGGACGCTGCACGTTGTAGCTACGGGTGCGGACCGGATCAGTCCCCGGATCGATGAACTCGAGACGGACGCTCGTTTTCGCGCGTTGATAGCGGGCAACGAAGGCTTCGATCTCCGGGCGGGTTTCGGCACCCGGATAATCGAACACCAGGAAACGGATTTCGTCCGGCATCTGCGCCAGTTGCTGCTGGCTGCCGGCGCTGAGCGTGTTGCGGTTCCCGGCAGTCCAGTCGAAGTCACGCTTGTGGAGAGTCGAGATGCGGGCCGCCAGCAGCACGACCACGACGATCAGCACGCCGTTGATCGCGCGCTGCAAGCGGCGGCGGTGGGCGGGCTTGGGCATCGGATCAGCCATCCGGTTTCAGCCGCGCTCGCTGTCGAGCCGCAGCACGGCCAGCCACAGAAACAACGTGGTGAACAGCAGGTAGTAGGCAACATCGGCCGTACTGAAAATGCCGCGCCGCAGGTTTTCGAAATGGCTCGTCAGCGCCAGATAGTTGAGAACATCGCCGGCGATGCCTGGCCGCGTGCCCAGCACTTGCATCAGCCAGAAAGCGAGCAGCAGGCCGAAGCTGCCGACTGCAGCGAGCACCGGTTCGCGGGTCAGCGTCGAGACGAACAAGCCCGCCGCGGCGAAAGCCAGGGTCAACAGCAGCAGGCCGAGCAGCCCGGCGGCGATCCGACCGAGATCGAGATCGCTGCCGACCAGCAACATCAACGGCATCGCGGCAATCAGCGCCACCGTGACCAGCACGAACGAGGCAAGGCCCAGGAATTTGCCGAGCACGATGTCGACCAGCGACGCTGGCGATGCCAGCAGCAAGCTCAGGCTGCCGGACCGACGTTCTTCGGCGAATACCCGCATGGTGAGCAGCGGCATCACCATCAGCAGCAGCAAGGTGGCGAAGCCGAAAAGCCCGTTGCCGATGTAGTCGGCGAGACCGGTGTAATGCTCCTGCCGATCGGGTGACTGGGCGTATTCCAGCAACAGCAACAGGAACACGAAGCCAAGAATGCCCTGCACGATCGCCAGTGCCGTCCAGGCTAGCGGCGTGGCGAAGATGCGGCGCGTTTCATTGCGGGCGATGGCGAGGGTCGCGGACATCAGGCTCGGGTGCTCTCGGCAGATGTTGACGGTGTGGTGCTGTCGCCGGCGGTTAATGCTACGAAAGTGTCTTCGAGCGTACGCCTTTCCGTATGCAGTTCGATCAGTCCCCAACCACCAAGGACGGCGGCGCGCACGACGCCGGGGCGTGGGTCTTGTCCCGCGGCAACGTGTAGGCGGAACTCGTGTGTTCCGAGCACGTCGACTTCCGATACCCCATCGATGACTGCCAGCTTTTCGGGCGGCGCGTGGCCGGTGAAGCCGACACGAAGAGTGGCGATGGGGCGACGCGACGCGGCATCGAGATGTTCGCCGTGAACGATGCGTCCCCGGTGCATGATGACCACGCGGTTACAGACCGCCTGGATCTCCGGAAGGATGTGACTCGACAAGATCACGCTGTGCTGGCCCGCGAGGCTTCGGATGAGCTTCCGGATCGCCATGATCTGGATTGGATCGAGGCCGACGGTGGGTTCGTCGAGGATCACGACGGCGGGCCTGTGAACGATGGCCTGGGCGATTCCGCAGCGCTGCTGGAAACCCTTGGAAAGATTGCCGATCAGTCGTCTCGCGCAATCGTGGAGTTCGCAGGCCGTCATCGCGTCGTCGATCGCCCGTTTGCGAGTGGCACCCGGGATTCCGTGCAACTGCGCGCAGAAATTCAGGTACTCGACGATGGTCAGTTCCGGATAGACCGGTGGCTGTTCGGGCAGATATCCAAGGTGCTGCTTGGCGGTTGTCGGTGCGTCGGAGAGACCGACGCCGCGGATCGTGACGGCACCTGTTGTTGGCGCGAGCAGGCCGGCGAGCATTTTCAGCGTCGTCGATTTCCCCGCGCCGTTCGGGCCTAGCAAGCCCAGCACCTCGCCCC
>CAYPJK010000068.1:0-1012 GCA_964411025.1 uncultured Nevskia sp. | reverse complement strand
CCGCCGTAGCTCTAGGTTCACCCGATGAACAGCACGGTGCGCGCCATACGTCAGGCTCAAACCCTTGGCTTCGAGAAGGACGATGGGGTCGGTCATTTACGGGTATCGGTCACGCCGCTCAAATTCGTCTGCAATTTCCCTGCGGCAAGGGGGGCGCGCGTTGTGGTCTGCTTTTGCCCCGTTGTTGCAGCGCAGCCGCGTCAATTGTAGAAGGCTGGTGCTCCCGGCGGACGACGCCGGAATCGGCGGTAGCTCCACCAGTACTGACCCGGGAGCATTCGGATGCAGTGTTCGATGCCGGCGTTCAAAGCCGTTGGCCCTTGGACCGGGTCAGCGATAGCCGGTGGTGCCTTGAGAACATGAAACCGATAACCGCGAATCCACGGTAAGCGTTCGGCCACCACATACAGCACCGGCGCGCCGGTACGGGCCGCAAGCTTGGTGACCAGATCCATCGTGTTGGCTGGGATGCCGAAAAGGGGCGCAAAGACCGTCCCGGTTGCGTCTGGCGGGTCATGATCGGGCAGGATGCCGACCATCTCCCCGGCCCTCAATGCAGTTAGCAGGGCTTTCACACCTCGGCTCGTGGTCGGCACTGGCGTGACGGGTGCGCCGCGGGTACGACCCTCGAGGATCAGCCGATCTGCCAGGCCTTTCTGCGGTTTGTAGAGTACGGTCAACGGAGCGACTTGCGCGCAGAAGAAGCTTGCGAGTTCCCATGCGCCTTGATGCGGCGTCAAGAGAATCACGCCGCTTCCTGCCGCCTGGGCCTGGCGGATCGTGTTCAGCGGTTCATCGCTGTTGGCGATCCACCGCTGCCGGCGAGAAATGGGGCCAAACCATATGGCGGGCGCTTCGACGATCGCATGCGCGCTGGCGACGAGACTGTCGTTCGCAATCCGGGCACGATCCTCGGCGGACATTTCTGGCAGGCAGCGCGCCAGATGAAGCTCTGTTGTCTGCTTGAGGCGTGTAGGAAGCTTCGCCAGCACAAACCCGAGCAACGCTCCCA
>CAYPJK010000067.1:0-10079 GCA_964411025.1 uncultured Nevskia sp. | reverse complement strand
TCGTGGCGCTGGGCATCGCGCTGGTGGCGCTGCTGCTGGTGACCGTGGTGCGCCAGGACCTGCTGGCCAGCTGGCAGGGCAAGCTGCCGCCGGAGACGCCGAACCAGTTCCTGATCGGCATCCTGCCGGAGCAGATCGCGCCGTTGCAGGCGTTCTTCAAGGCCCGTGGCGTGGCCGAGCTGACCCCGCAGCCGATGGTCCGCGCCCGGCTGACGGCGCTGCGCGGTGCGGAAGTCACCGCCGACAGCTTCGAAGACCCGGAAACCCGTCGCTGGATCAACCGCGAGTTCAACCTGAGCTGGACCGCCGCGTTCGGCGACGACAGCCGCTTCCTCGAAGGCCAGCCGTGGGGCGCGGAGGCGAGCGGCAAGCCGTGGCTGATCGTCGATGACTACGCGGTCGAACGGCTGAAGCTGAAGCTGGGCGACACGCTGACCCTGGATCTCGCCGGCACGCCGATCACGCTGGAAGTGCACGCCGTGCGCAAGATCAAGTGGGATTCGTTCAAGCCGAACTTCTTCCTGGTCACCCCGCCCGGCGTGCTCGATGCCGAAGGCCTGAGCGCGCCGCTGCAGTGGATCGCCAGCTTCTACCTGCCGCGCGAGCAGCGGGCGCTGCTGCGCGAACTGATCCGGGAATTCCCGAACGTCACCGCGCTGGATCTCGACGCCGCGCTGAACCAGGTGCGCGGCATCGTCGATCGCATCGTCGGCGCGCTGGAGTTCATCTTCCTGTTCACGCTGCTGGCCGGCGTCGTGGTGATGATGGCGGTGATCGAGGGCTCGCGGGCCGATCGCGTGCGCGAGACCGGCGTGCTGCGTGCGCTCGGTGCGTCGCGGCGGGTGATCCGGCGCGGCCTGATCGCCGAGTACGCGGTGCTCGGCGGACTGGCCGGCGCGGTCGCCGCATTCGCGGCCCAGGCGCTGGCCTGGGGACTGGCCGCCGGCGTGCTCGAACTGCCATACGGACCGCGACCGCTGCTGTGGCTGGCCGGCATGCTGGCGGGCGCACTGATCGTCACCGCCGCCGGCTACCTGAGCCTGCGCCGGGTGCTGGACACGCCGCCGCGCGCGGTGCTGGCCGGAGGCGCGGCATGAGCGCGGCGCGCGAAGCCCGGTTGCCCCCGGACACGCTGGACGCCATCGAGGCCGAAGCCTGGATGCTGCTGGAAGCCGGCGGCCACTCGTTCCGGGCACCGTTCCACAGCGGCCAGATCGCCAGCATCGGCGCCGACGGCCCCAATGTCCGCACCGTGATCCTGCGCGGCGCCGATGCCGCCGGCCGGCGCATCTGGTTCCACACCGATCGCCGCTCGCCGAAGTTCGCCGAACTGGCCACCGATCCCCGGGTCGCCTGGACGCTGTACGACGAAGGATCGCGGCTGCAGTTCCGCGCCTGGGGCCACGCCCGCCTGCACCACGACGACACCGTGGCCGACGCGCGCTGGGCCACCACCGTGCTGAACAGCCGGCGCGTCTATCAGGTGCTGGATGCGCCCGGCAGCACCAGCCCGGTACCCACCGCCGGCACGCCGCCGGAACTGGACGACAGCCGCTGGACGATCGACTTCAGCGAGCGCGGCCGCGCCCATTTCGCGGTGGTGGAAACCGTCGTCACCCGGCTGGAAGCGCTGTACCTGCACCACGCCGGCCACCGGCGGGCGAGCTTCCGCTACGGCGCCGATGGCCACCGCATGGCGGCGGACTGGCAAGTGCCGTGACCCCGGCCGGCCGCGTCGGGGCCGAGCACCGCGCGGCGCCGGCAGCGGGCGCGCACTGACGAGATCGGCCGGCCGATTGCGCCGATAATCGCGATACCCGGTGCGGATTTGGCCGGCAACCGTCCGTCCTGTCCGCTCGCACCAGGTTCCCCGTGCTCCGATCCCTGCTCGCCCTGCTTTGCTGCGCCGTCCTGCTGCCGTCGGCGTTCGCCGATACCTGTCTGAATACCGACAAGCAGCGCTACGCCGACAACGATCCGCGTTCCTACGACTACGGCAAGTGCCAGTCGGCCACGCCCACCGACAACTACGGTTCGCTGACCGTGATCGGCAAGCAGCTGGAGGGCATGCTGCAGCAGAAGGACCACTCGGACACGCGCCTGAACATGAGCAGCGCCGACCGCGATTCGCTGAACGCCCGTGATCGCGCCACCTTCGCCAGGGCCGAGTACGCGATCCTTTGCGAGGTCCAGGCCTGCGTCGACCGGCCGCAGCCGTATCCGAACGCCGGCATTCCGGCCGAACAGCAGCAGGCCATCCGCAGCGAGATCAGGGCGGCCATTGCCGACGGCCAGCTGATCGCCCGCCATGGCGATGACAGCCTGGCGAAGAAGTGGGTCAGCAGCAGCGATCCGGCTGTCAACTGGAAGCGCTGCGAAGTGGCCACCGCGCTGACCCGTGCCTATGTCTACGGCAACGCGGCGGGCGATGCCGGAAAGGACCCCGCCAAGGGCTTCGCGATCGCCCGCGCCGGCTGCGCCGCCAGCTGCGGCGGCACCTGTTACGAGCTGGGCCGCATCTACGCGGCAGGCGACGCGGCCGCCCCCGGCGTCGACAAGGTGCTCGGCAAGACTCCGCACGAGCAGACCGTGTTCGCGTTCGAGACCGCGATCCGCAACGGTGTCACCGCCGCCTACGAACCGCTGGCCGAGCTGAACCGCCAGATGCCGGCCCGCTACGTCGGCAAGACCTACTTCAAGCTCGCCGAACTGGACAGCTACAGCTACTGGATCAACAGCTACACCGATCGCCGGCTGGCCTATCGCCAGTACCAGAAGTGCCTGAAAGCCGAGCCGACCAACCTGAACTGCGCGCGCGGCATCAACCTGCTGCTGCAAGACGTGACGCCGAACCAGGGCTACAACTTCGAGCTGAAGGGCGACGTCAGCGCCGAGGACATCGCCTTCTACAAGGATTACCAGCAGAAGCTCGAAGCGCTGCTGTCCACCGCCCAGAGCCCGGCCGCGCTGGTGCCCTGAGCGGCCGCACGCGGCGCGCCTTCAGCCGGGTGCGGCCGGGCCGGTGGTGTGGCGGCCGGCCGGCGGTTCGACGATCACCGTGCAGGTCAGGCCGGAGACCAGCACCACGCCGTCCGGCACAGTGTCCAGCGCGACCCGCACCGGCACCCGCTGGGCCAGCCGCACCCAGTTGAAGGTCGGGTTGACGTCGGCCAGCAGGCGCGGGCCGAGCGGGTTGTCGCGATCGGTGATGCCGCGCGACACGCCGTCGATGTGGCCCTGCAGTTCCGGGCCGCCGCTCATCAGGCGGATACGCACCGGATCGCCTTCGTGCAGGTACGGCAGTTTGGTTTCCTCGAAGTAGCCGTTGACCCGGAACGAGTGTGCGTCGACCAGTGCCAGCAGCGGTCGGCCGGCGCTGGCGTAGTCGCCGGCGTGGACTTCGAGGTTGGTGATGTAGCCATCGACGGGCGCTCGCAGCTCGGTACGCGCGAGGTTCAGCGCGGCGGTGTCGCGCGCCGCCTGGGCCTGGTGGTAGTGCGCGGCAGCCGCCGCCGCCGTGGACGCCGCCGCCTCGCGACTTTCGCTCGATACCACCACGCCGGACAGGCTGGCGCGCCGCGCCGCCTCGCTGCGCTTCAGCGCGTAGTCGGCCTGGCGGGCGCTGACGGCGGCTTCGGCCTCGGCCAGCGCGTGGCGGTAACGCTCGGCGTCGATGCGCAGCAGCGGCTCGCCCCGGCGGACGCGCTGATTCTCCTGCACCAGCAGCTCGGTCACCGGCCCGGAAACGTCCGGGGCGATGGCGATCACATCAGCCTTGACGCGGCCGTCGCGGGTCCACGGCGAATACTGGTAGTGGCGCCACAGCGCGAGGCCGACCACCACGGCCACGGTGAAGATCAGACCGGTCAGCATTGGGCGCAGCAGGTGTCGGACAGACATGGGCGGAACCATCGGGGTTAGCGGTACAGGGCCAGCCCGAGCGCCCCGAACAGGCAGACGAACAGGCTGAAGCGGAACAGGGCGGGATGCCAGACGTGACCGTAGATGCCGAGCCGGCCAAGGTGGTTGTCGATCAGCCACTGCAGCCCGAAGGCGAACAGGAAGATCGGCAGCAGCGTCGGCACGAAGAAGCCCGCCAGTTCGATTTCACGCGGCATCGGGGGGTACCTGCGGCAAGGGTTCGGGGTCGGTGTCGGCGTCGGCGTCGGGCGACCACAGCGCGGCGTGGCTGCCGTCATCGCCCAGCAGGCTGCGCAGCAGGTGCAGGGCGGCGCGCGCGCGCTGCCGCGCGGCCTGCTCACCGATGTCCGCCGATTCGCCCGCCTCGGCGTCAGCGCCGGTAGCAGACGACAGCAGGCGCGCGTCGATGCGCGCCAGCGCAGCCAGCGCCTGCTGGCGGCGCGGCGCGTCGGGCGTGTCGAACAGCCGGGCGATCACCCGCACCTCCGCGTTCAGGCCGGCCCGCACGCCGATCGGCAGGCCGCCGCTGCCGGCGACCTCGCGCAGTTCGATCAGCGCGCGGCCGGCTTCCAGCACCGCCATCGCGCCGGCCAGCAGCGCGCGGTCTTCGCCGGTGCCGCGGTCGGCGCCGGCCAGCAGCTGGCCGAGCAGGTCGCGGGTGCTGCTCTCGAAACGGTGACGCAGGCCGGCGGTCGGCGCGAAGCAGGCCATCCGCAGCTGCCGATGCAGGCTGCGCGTCAGGTGCCGGCGCAACCGGTGGCTGCCGGCCGGCACGATCAGCGCGAACGCCAGCGTCGCGACCAGCGCGCCGAGCAGCGCCGCGAAACCTTCGTTGAGCAGCAGCGCCGAGTCGTAGCGGGTGAGGTTGTCGAGGCCGATGGTGCTGCCGAACATCAGGCAGTAACCGGCGCCGATACCGGCGAGGCGCGGCGTGGCCAGCAGGCGCACACCCAGCATCACGAACGGCGCCAAGCCGGCCGCCAGCAGGCCGAAGCCATCGAGTCGCGGCAGTATCAGCAGGCCGCAGCAGAACGAGGCGATCAGGCCACCGGCGAAACCGATCGACAGGCCCTTGGCCGCCGCCACCGGCGCTGGCAGCGCGGCGAACAGGCAGCAGACGATGCAGGCGATGCTGACTGCGCCGATGCCGCTCGGCCAGGCACTGGCGATCCAGAACATGCTGACCGCCAGCAGCACGGCCACCGCCCGGAGGCCGGCCAGCGCCGCGCCGAGGCGATCGCCGTGCGGCACGTAGGCCGGTGCCGGACGCGGCGGACGCCCGCCTGGCGTCGCCAGCGAGCGGTAGCTGTCGGTGTAGTCGTGCAGCTCGCTGGCGAAACGCTGCAGCAGCGCGCAGACGGTGTCGGCATCAAGCTGCTCGCCGGGCGTAGCCAGTTGCGCGCGGGCGGTGGCCGCCCGGGCCGGCAGCGCTGCCCGGAATGCAGCCAGCCGCGCCAGCAGCGGCGAGGTGTCGACAGCCCGGGCCGGCAGTGCCTCGCCGGCCGGCTGCACAGCGTCCGCCAGCGCCGCGTACAGCGGCTGCAGCACCACCAGCACTGCCGTCTGCTGCCGCTTCAGCAGCCGCAGCCGGGTCTGGTGCAGCAGGTAGATGCCGGTGGTCGCGGCCATGAAATCGGCGTTCATCAGGCGCAGTCGGCTGCTGCGGAGGCGCGCCTCCGGGCTTTCGAAAAAGGCGGCGTCGCGCTGCGCCTCGAAGGCGATGACCTGGGCCAGGAAGCGGTCGTGCGCCTGCTCGATCGCGCCGGCCTCGAGCCGGCCGTGCAGCGTCTCGACCACGAAGCCGGTGAAGGCCCGATGACCGTCGCGCACGCTGGCAATCAGGCCGCTGCCGAGCGTCTGCGGCAGCAGCAGGTCGCTGACCACGCCGGCGCAGAAGATGCCGAGCAGCACTTCCGACACCCGGGTGACGGCGATCGCAAAGCTCAGTTCCGGGTGCTGCGCCGCCGGCAGGCCGATCAGGCAGGCGGTGTAGCCGGCCAGCACATAGCCATAGGCGCGGAAGTTACGGGTGCGCGTAGCGCCGGCCGTGCACAGACCGATCCACAGTGCCAGCGCGCCGAGGAACAGTTCGCGCTGCTGCGCGAACAGCGCCAGCAGCAGCAGCGCCATGGCACTGCCGACCAGTGTGCCGGCGGCACGGTAGAAGCCCTTGGCGAGCACCAGCCCGGTCTGCGGCTGGGCGACGATGAACACCGTCAGCATCGCCGTGCGCGGCGAGCCGAGGCCGAAACGGAAGGCGATCCACAGCGCCAGCAGCGCCGCGACGAAGGTCTTGGCGACGAAGATCCAGGCGCGGCCATCCTGCGCGCGCCAGCCCTGCAGCGCAGCGCGCCACGGCTCAGCGCCGGTGCCCGGATGGGGGCTGGGCCCAACTTCTGCGGCGGTGGCGGCGCTGCTCACGGCAGCGCTGGCGTCGACGGCGGCGCATCGGTGCGGACCAGCACCTGGCGCAGCAGCGTGGTCAGCGCGCCGATCTGGGTGGTGTCGAAAGCACCGTACAGCTGCTGCAGCGCCTGCCGGATGCCGGGCTGCAGCGCGGCGACCAGCGCCTCGCCGGCCGGGCTCAGGCGCAGCACCACCTGGCGGCGGTCGGCAATGCTGGCGCTGCGCTCGATCAGGCCGCGCGCCAGCAGCTCGTCGCAGACACGGGTGACGTTGGTCGGCTTCTCGCCAGTGGCCTGGCTCAGCGCCGACGGCGTCAGCGTCTGCTCCGGCGAGCCGTACAGCATCATCAGCGCCGTGTACGTGACCATGTTCAGTTCGTGCGGCTTTAGCGCGGCATTGCAGAGGTCGGTCTGCCGCTTCTGCACGTGGGTGACCAGCCGCGCCAGCAGCACCTGTTCGTGCGGATAGCCACGCAGGCGTTTGCGGGTCAGCGCGACCCGCTGCTCGACTTCCCGGAAGCTGTCGGTCATGGCACGGCCTCGATGGTCGTGTCCTGGTAGCCGCCGCCGAGTGCGGCCATCAGGGCAGCGTGGCTTTCGATCTGCTGGGCGACCAGCTGTGCCTGCTGGCGCTGCTGCTGCAGCCGCGTGGCCTGGGCGTCGAGCACGCCGAGGTAGTCGGTCAGGCCGGCCTTGTAGCCCTGCTCGGCCTGCCGTTCGGCGCGCCGGGCGCTGTCGAGCGCTGTGGCGTTGAGCGCCAGCTGCTGGCCGATCGAGTGCTGCCGGGTGATCTCGTCGGCCACTTCGCGCAACGCGCCGATCACCGCCGCGTTGTAGCGTTCCACCGCCTCGTCGTGACGGGCGGTCTGCTGTTGCAGGTTGCCGCGCAGCCGGCCGCCATCGAACAGCGGCAGGCTGATCGCCGGGCCGAAGCCGGCGGTGCCGAGATCGGCCAGGCTGCCGGTGACCAGCGTCGTCAGATTCAGGCTGGCGACGCCGGCAAAGGCGGCGAGGTTGATGTCCGGATAGAAGCGGGTCCGGGCCACCGCGATGTCGGCACGGCGCGCCTCCACCCGCCAACGCTGGGCGACGATGTCCGGCCGCCGCCCGAGCAGGTGCGCAGGCAGCGCCGCCGGCAGTTCGGCCGCATGGTCGAGTGCCAGCCGAGGCCGGCCGATCGTCTCGCCGGCCCCCGGCCCCTGGCCGGTCAGCGCCGCCAGCTGGTGGCGGCCGATCGCCAGGTTCTCGTCGATCTGCTCGATCTGCGCCTCGGTCACCGGCAGCTGGGTGGCTGTGCGGTTCAGTTCCAGTTCGGTGCCGAGGCCGGCGGCAAGGCGGCGGCGGGCGATGTCGAGCAGGGTCTGCTGGCGCGCGAGATTGGCTGCCAGCACCTCGCGCAGCGCCTGCTGCATCGACAGCTGCACATAGGCCTGCACCACTGCCGTTGCCAGCGACAGCCGCACCGCCTGTGCTTCGGCGGCGCCGGCGCGCACCTGGTCGCGCGCGCCTTCCAGCGCCTGTTCGTCCCGGCCCCAGAGATCCAGCGCGTAACGGGCGCGCAGCAGCAGGTCGGACTTCCAGTAGGTGTGTGCGAAGTCCGGCGACGGGCTGAATTCCTGCTGGGTCTGGTAGGTGCGCTGGAAGCCGGCGTCGGCATCGAGCTGCGGCACGGTCGCGCCGTTGGCGATCTGCGCCGCGCCCTCGGCCTGGGCGATGCGGGCACGGGCAGCGCGCAGGTCCGGATTGCCGGCCAGCGCCGCGTCGACCAGCGCATCGAGCTGGGGATCGCCATACCGTTGCCACCAGCGCTCGTCCGGCCAGGCCGCGTCGCCACTGGCGGACTGCAGCAGCGGGCCGGCGTCGAGCGTCTGCGGGTCCTGCAACTGCGCCTGCGGCGCGATGCCGCCGAATCCGGCGCAGCCGGTCAGCGCCGCCGCAAGCGCGAGGGCGGCAGCCGGCCCCGGCCGTCGCTGCGCCCGACACGCCATAAAATCCAGATATTGATATTTCATTAATGAAATATAAGCCAGATCTGGATCGGCGTCAAAACGGATAAGCCGGCGGAACCGGCAGTCCGACCGGTGGTGCCGTTCCGCCCGGCGCCGGCCTTTTGGCGAGCCGCGCCGCGTCAGCCGCCGGCCAGCGCTGCCGCAACCTCGGCGGCCACCCGCTCGCCCGATTCGAGCGCGCCGTCGAGGTAGCCGGTCCAGCGCACCGCGGTTTCGGTGCCGGCCCAGTGCACGCGGCCGCAGGGCGCCCGCAGCGCGTGGCCGATGCTGGTCAGCGTGCCGGGCGTGGTGTAGCCGACGTAGCAACCCTGGCTCCAGGGATCGGAGATCCAGTCCTTGTCGACGTAGCCGATCGGCTCGGCCGCCGCCGGACCGAAGTAGCGGCACAGCGAAGCGACCGCCGCCGCCTGTCGCTGGGCCACCGGCTGGCCCGCCAGTCGACGGCTGTGGGCGCCGTCGAAGAAACCGACCAGAAAGCCGTGCGTGCTGCCCGGCGGCGTGGCATCGAACACCGGGCCGAACGGGCCGGCGTCGCTGATCACCTCGCCGGACAGGCCGCCGGCCTTCCAGAACGGCGTCGGATAGGCGACCAGCGCCTTGATCACCGAGCCCATCGGCATCCGGCTGTGCAGCTGCAGCCGCGCGGCGGGCAGTGCGGCATCGAAATGGATGCCGGCGGCCAGCGCCGGTGGCGCGGCGATCACCAGCCGCCGGGCGCGCAGGCTGCCGCCGGCGTGGCGCACCAGCACCGTGTCGGCCGACTGCGTCACCGCGTGCACCGGCGCGTTCAGCTGCAGCACGCCGGCCGGCAGCCGTTCGGCCAGCCGGCGGGCGATCTGGAACGCTCCGCCGCTGACCTTGTATTTCTGCGCGCCGTCGCCGTGCACTTCGGCCAGCGTCTCGATGCGCCCGGCGGCGGCGACATAGTTCAGGAAGCAGAGCAGCGATACCTCGTGCGGGTCGCAGGTCATGATCGCCCGCACCATGATGGTCATCAGCGTGCGGCCGCCCCGGGTCGGCATCGCGGCGCGCAGCCACTGGTCGACCGTCTGTCGATCCAGCGCTGCGGCCTCGGCGGCCGCCCAGGGCGCGGCGGGGTCGATGCGGCGGGCGGCACGGTTCAGCCGCTGCATCGCCTGGTAGGCATCGAGCAGGCCGGGCAGCGACATTTTCGGCACCGTGCCGCGATACCGGCGCAGGCGGCCGTCGATCTCCATCAGCCGCCAGCCGTCGGCGAACTGCGGATGCAGCGCCAGCCCCAGTTCCTCGCAGGCGGCGATCACGCGGGTCTGGGTCGGGCCGATCCACTGGCCGCCGACATCGACCGGCTCGCCGCACAGCAGGCTGCCCTCGGTGCGGCCGCCGACCCGGTCGCGCGCCTCCAGCAGCCGCACCCGCAGTCCCTGCCCGGCCAGCGCCTGCGCGGCGCGCAGGCCGGCCAGCCCGGCACCGACGATGCCGACGTCGATGATCTCGTCCGCTGCGGCGCTCATCGGCCGGCCACCGTCGTCAGAGCGCGGTTCGCGGGAATCGGCAGGGCTGGAATCATGGTCGCGACCTAAATTAAATGTACGCGTATATTTATTTCACTTGAGCCCTCCCGTTGCCAAGCCCCGGGGGCGTCCGCGCCGGCCGGACGCCGACCAGCAGCAGGTGCGCGCCGCTATCGTCGCCGCCGCCCGGCGACTGTTTCTGCGCGATGGCGTCGACGCGGTGTCGATGCGCAACCTGGCCGCCGAGATCG
>CAYPJK010000066.1:3693-10090 GCA_964411025.1 uncultured Nevskia sp. | reverse complement strand
CGGCTTCTGGAACTTGCGGCCGATGCCGGCCTGGGCGATTTCCGGCTCGCTCATGCCGAGCAGATCCAGGGTCTGACCGAACCAGACCGAGCCGGTATCGGGCTGGGTCTTGCCGGTGATGACATCCATCATCGTGGTCTTGCCGGCACCGTTCGGCCCGATGATGCAGCGCAGCTCCCCGGTCTCGATGTAAATGCTCAGGTCATTGAGCGCCTTGAAGCCGTCGAAGCTTTTGGTCACGCCCTCGACATACAGGATGATGTTGTGGGACAGGTCCGGGCTGGGCGCATTGGTGCTGCGGCGCTTGCCGGTGGGCTTGGTGCGCAGGCCGACCGGGCCGGTCGTGGCGGGCGAGGTGCTCATGAGGCTTTCACTCCACGGGCAGGGATCAGGCCGACGACACCCTTGGGCAGGAACAGGGTTGCGACGACGAACAGCGCCCCGAGCGCGTACAGCCAGATTTCCGGGAACGCGGCGGTAAACCAGGTCTTTGCGTAATTGACCAGCACCGCGCCGGCCACCGCGCCGTACAAGGTGCCGCGCCCGCCAACTGCCACCCAGATCACCACTTCGATGGAATTGATCGGCGCGAATTCGCCCGGGTTGATGATGCCGACCTGCGGCACGTACAGCGCACCGGCGATGCCGGCGAGCATCGCCGAGAACACCCAGATCCACAGCTTGTACGACTCCACCTGATAGCCGATGAAGCGGGTGCGGCCTTCGGCGTCGCGCACCGCCTGCACGACTCTGCCAAGCCGCGATGCGATCACGTAGCGGCAGCCGATGTAGCCGACCGCCAGCGCGATCACCGTGGTGATGAACAGCACGACTCTCATGCCCGGGGTCTTCAGATCGAAGCCGAGCAGTTCCTTGAAGTCGGTCAGACCGTTGTTGCCGCCGAAGCCCATCTCGTTGCGGAAGAAGGCCAGCAGCAGGGCAAAGGTCAGCGCCTGGGTCATGATCGACAGGTAGACGCCGGTGACCCGCGAGCGGAACGCCAGCCAGCCGAACCCCAGCGCCAGCAGGCCCGGCACCAGCACCACCATCAGCGCCGCCAGCGGGAAGTGGTTCATGCCTTCCCAGAACCACGGCAATTCCTTCCAGTTCAGGAACACCATGAAGTCCGGCAGGATCGGATCGCCATAGACGCCTCTAGGTCCGATCTGGCGCATGAGATACATGCCGATCGCGTAGCCGCCGAGCGCGAAGAACGCGGTGTGGCCGAGGCTCAGGATGCCGCAGTAGCCCCAGACCAGATCAACCGCGATTGCCAGCAGCGCGTAACACAGGTACTTGCCGAACAGGGTGACCGTGTAGGTCGACAGATGCAGCAGGCTGCCTTCCGGCACCAGCAGGTTCAGCACCGGCACGGCGACCGAGGCGACGGCCAGCAGCGCCAGCAGCACCTGGCCACCGCGGTCGGCCTTCAGCGCCGACAGCAACAGGGATGGGTTTTTCATCAGTGACCCTCCGCGGCGCGGCCTTTCTGCGGGAACAGGCCCTGCTTGCGACGCTGGATGAACAGGATGATGAACACCAGCATCGCGATCTTGGCCATCACTGCGCCGACGGCCGGCTCCAGCAGCTTGCCGGCCACACCCAGGGTCATGCCGCCAATCAAGGTGCCCCACAGGTTTCCGACGCCGCCGAACACCACCACCATGAACGAATCGATGATGTAGCTCTGGCCGAGATTCGGGCCGACGTTGGTCAGCTGCGACAGCGCAACGCCGGCGACGCCGGCGATGCCGGAGCCGAGGCCGAAGGTGATCGCGTCGATGCGATCGCTGTTGATGCCCATCGAGCGCGCCATCGCCCGGTTCTGCGACACCGCGCGCACGGTCAGCCCGAGCGAGGTGCGGCGCAGGATCAGCTGCAGCGCTGCGAACACCAGCAAGGTGAACAGCACGATGTACAGCCGGTTCCAGGTCAGCGACAGCGCGTCATTGATCACCCATTGGCCGCTCATGAACTCGGGCGTGGCCACCGAGCGGTTGAGCGGCGAGAAGATCGAGCGCACCAGCTGCTGCAGGATCAGGCTGATGCCGAAGGTGGCCAGCAGCGTTTCCAGCGGCCGGCCGTACAGGTGCTTGACCACACCGCGCTCGATGGCGATACCGACCAGTCCGGACACCACGAACGCGGCCGGTATCGAGATCAGGATCGACGCGGCCAGATGGTTCGGCAGCAGCAGTTGCACGACGTAGGCGGTGTAGGCGCCGATCATCATCAGCTCGCCATGCGCCATGTTGATCACGCCCATGACGCCGAAGGTGATGGCCAGCCCGATCGCGGCCAGCACCAGTACCGAGCCGAGGCTCAGGCCGAAGAACAGCGTCTCGATCACCGAGTACAGCGAGCGCTTCAGGCTGATCGAGGAGATGGCCAGGCTGGCAGCAGCGCGGACGCGCTCGTCCGCTTCGTTGGCGGGATCGCGCAGCGCTTCGAGCCTGGCGATGGTTTCGCCCGCCAGCGAACCGCTGAGCACCTGGACCGCAGCCAGCCTGAGATCGGCGTTGTCAGAGGCGAGGTCGGCGGTGGCGAGGCCCAGGTCGATGGCGCGCTGCACGTCGGCGTCGGCCTCGGTCGCACGGCGTTCGCGCAGCAGCGCCAGCGTGGCGTCGTCCGGCGCGCGCAGCATTTCGCGCACCGCGCCGAGCCGCACGGCGGCGTCCGGGCTGCCAAGCGTGAACGAGGCGACGGCGCTGCGCAGCAGCTTGCGCAAGGCATTGTTGGAGCCGACCTTGGTGAAGCCATCGGCGGGCTCTGGGCCGGACCCGGCCAAGGTCACCGGATCGGTCAAGGCGTAGCCGGCGTCGGATTCGGCGGTGATGAATACCGCGCCGTCGGCATCGCGAACGTGCAGGTGATCCTCCAGCCAGGCCTTGAGCACGGCGGCGGTGTTCGGGTGCCGGGTCGCCAGCAGGGCATCAAGCAGCGCGCTGCGCTCGCTCAGCGATGCGCCGCCGAGTGCACGCAGCACGTCTGGAAAAGTGGTGGGGACAACGGGTGCCGCTTCTGCACTCGCGACGGCGGCCACCGCCGCATCGGCTGCGGCGGATGGCTCCTGCGCCAGCAGCGGCAGGCTCGCGGCAAGGCATGCGGCCAGCCAGCATCGTCGCAGCGAGGTCGTGAATCGAATCATCGCGAACGCCTCCGGAAATGGGGAGCAGCCCGATCAGGCAAAGCAAGCTCCGGGCCGGGCCATTTCCGGCCCGGAGACTTGCCCCACCGCGGTGCTGCTTGCTTCGGAAGCGGGCGGCGCGGGCATCGTTGGCCGCGCCGCCCGCCGGATCACAGGCTCAGTTCGAGCACTTCTTGGTCTTGGTGTTGTAGTTGCCGCACTTCAGCTTCACCCAGTCGGACTCCAGATCCTTGGAGCCGTCGAGGAAGTCGGACCAGGCGTCGCCCGGCACTTCGCCCTTGGTCTGCCAGACGGTCTCGAACTGGCCGTCTTCCTTGATCTCGCCGATGTACACCGGCTTGGTGATGTGGTGGTTCGGCAGCAGCTTGGCGGTGCCGCCGGTCAGGTTCGGCACTTCCAGGCCTGGCAGCGCGTCGATGACCTTCGCCGTGTCGGTGGTCTTGGCCTTCTCGACCGCCTTCACCCACAGGTTGAAACCGATGTAGGTCGCTTCCATCGGATCGTTGGTGGTGCGCTTGTCGTTCTTGATGTAGCTCTTCCAGGCCTTGATGAACGCGGTGTTGGCCGGGCTCTTGACGCTCTCGAAGTAGTTCCAGGCGGCGAGATGGCCAACCAGCGGCTTGGTATCGATGCCCGACAACTCTTCTTCGCCGACCGAGAACGCCACCACCGGAATGTCTTCGGCGGAGATCTTCTGGTTGCCCAGTTCCTTGTAGAACGGAACATTGGCGTCGCCGTTGATGGTCGACACCACGGCGGTCTTCTTGCCGGCCGAGCCGAACGCCTTGATCTTCGAGACTTCGCTCTGCCAGTCGCTGAAGCCGAACGGCGTGTAGTTGACGATGATGTCTTCGGCCTTCACGCCCTTGGCCTTCAGGTAGGCCTCGAGGATCTTGTTGGTGGTACGCGGGTAGACGTAGTCGGTACCTTCGAGTACCCAGCGCTTCACGCCGAGATCCTTCATCAGGTAGTCCACTGCCGGAATCGCCTGCTGGTTCGGCGCGGCACCGGTGTAGATGACGTTCTTCGACGATTCCTCGCCCTCGTACTGCACCGGATAGAACAGCAGCGAATTGGACTTCTCGAACACCGGCAGCACCGACTTGCGCGACACCGAAGTCCAGCAGCCGAACACCACCGACACCTTGTTCTTGTCGATCAGCTCCGACGCCTTCTCGGCGAACAGCGGCCAGTTCGACGCCGGATCGACGACCACGGCTTCCAGCTTCTTGCCGAGCACGCCGCCTTTCTTGTTCTGCTCGTCGATCAGCATCAGGACGGTGTCCTTCAGCGTCGTTTCGGAGATCGCCATCGTGCCGGACAGCGAATGCAGCACGCCGACCTTGATGGTGTCGTCAGCCGCCTGGGTGGAGAAGCTCAGCGCGGCGGCCACGGCCAGCAGCGCGGTTTTCATCGGATTCATCTTCATCGGGATTCCCTCGTGTTGGGTGATCGAAACGGATTCGGGACCGGCAGCCGGCGACTAGATCTGCACCTGCAGGCCGACGCCGATCTGGGTGGCGTCGGGCAGGCCGGCATCGAGCTTGGTGTCCTTGTAGAAAACGCTGATCCGGGCATCGAAAGCCTTGATCAGGTAGTTGACGTTGAACTCCAGCGTCGTCTGCTCGTATTCCGGGCCGAGGCCGCTGGTGTCGTTGAAGCGCGCCGCGCCGTACTTGCCGAGCAGCTGCACCTTGCCGATGCCGACCTTCTGCGGGAACAGGTAGGCGCCGAGGCCGTACCAGCCGTTGGAGTCGGTGTAGCTGCCATCGAAGCCGCCGTAGCCGCCCAGCTGGTCGTAACGCGCGGCTTCCGCTTCCAGGGTCACCACACCGCCGTTCGGCAGCTTCTTTTCCAGCAGCGCATCGAGCGTGTAGGCGTGCTTTCCGGCCGAGGTCTGGCCGGCGATGCCGACCGCCAGCAGATCCTTCTCGCCGTAGTAGGTGCCGTTCAGGTAGTAGCCGGCTTCGGCATCCCAGAAATCCAGCTGCACGCGGCCGGCGGTGATGACCTCGCCTTCGCCCTGCGTCGACGGCGCATCGAAAACGCCGAGCGAGACCTTGGCGATGCCGAACTGGCCCCAGTAGGCGACGCCGTTCTGGCGGCCCTGGACATAGAACGGATAGCCGTCCTGCACGCCGTCCTCGTAGACATTCCAGTTGCTGGCGTAGAACGGGCCGTAGAGGTTGGCGCGGTCGGACGGCGGCAGGAAGCGGCCGGCCCAGAAGTTCAGCGTGTCGCCGAACTCGAAGCGGGCGACGGCATCCATGACCTGCAGGTTGTCGCTCGAGGAGGAGTAGTCGGTGTTGAACATCAGCTTGATGTTCTCGGTCACCGAGCCGCCGAGATAGATACGCGCGTTGTTGACGTTGAAGTCGTTGACGGTATTGCTGCCGCCGCTCGGATTGGTGCTTTCGAACTGCGTGCGCAGGCCCGCGCCGATCGAGATCGGCGGCAGCTTGAGCTCGGCGGCGTGGCTGTTTGCCGGCGTCACGGCGGCCGCGCAGGCCAGCGCGCCGATGGCGGCGGCGGTGATCAGCTTGCTCGACGATGTGCCGAGCGTCCCGGTGTTGCAGTCGTTCATGGTGTTCCCCTGGTCAATGGATGGATCGAAGGCATGGCTCCGCCCGCACCGGGTCTCGAGACCCGGCGTGTTTGCAGCCCGTCACTGGTATTTGCCACTGTTTCGGCGCGCTCCCATGCGCCGTTGTTTCCGCTTGTGCTGGCGTGAGTGCTGGCTGGTTCTCTGGTGCCCTCAGCCGGCCAGCACGCCAAGCCGGCTGCGGTTCAGCGCCACGGTTGCCGCCGCCGTGCGCGTCTCCACACCCAACTTGGTGAAGATGTGTTCGAGGTGCTTGTTGACGGTGCGCGGGCTCATGTCGAGCACGCTGGCGATCTCCGGATTGGTCTTGCCGAGCACGATCCAGTACAGGACGTCGGCTTCGCGGGCGGTGATGTTCAGCAGCCGCGCCAGCACTTCCGGCTCCGGCACGGCTTCCACGCGCTGCACCAGCAGCCGGCGCGGGCCGAGCCGCGCGAAGCTCAGCCGCTGGCCGTCGGCATGCAGGCTGAAGGTCGGCGAGCCGGCATCGCCGCAGTCCAGCCAGCGCAGCAGCGGCGCCGGCAGCCGATGGCCGGCGTCGCACAGCGGCGCCAGCCAGGGTTGCGCCAGCGGCGTGGCCCAGCTCAGCCGGCCCGCCTCGTCGAGCGCGGCGGCGGCATCGCCGGCGGCATCGGCCGCCGCCTGGG